>CACZPA010000043.1 GCA_902782895.1 uncultured Eubacteriales bacterium | reverse complement strand
CTGTCTCTGTCCGCCGGAGAACTGGTGGGGATAACGGTGCAGCATGTACTCCTGCAGTCCGCACTTCTCCATCGTATCCACGATGTACTCACGCATCTTCTTGGATCCGTGACGGAAGAAATTATGCGTGGTCAGTCCTTCTTCAATAATCTGTCCGACGGTGAAACGCGGATTCAGACTGGAATACGGATCCTGGAAAATGATCTGCAGATCCTTACGCAGGACACGCATCTCACGGTAGTTGAGACGGGCCAGGTCAATGCCGTTATCCCGCATGGCGTCATACTTCCGGAACTCTTCGTCATCAGCGTACTTCGCACGGACAGCGTCCAGCTTCTGCGTGATCTCGTCGACTTCCTGATTATGCTTATCGAGATTCTTCTGGATATCGGCGAGCTTAGCCTGGGCGGAGTTCAGCTTATTCTGCAGAGAATTCTTCTTGGAATCCGCGGCATCGGCCGCCTCGTCCTCCAGATGGCTGACAAGGATCGCCTCCAGGTCATATTCGCCCTTGACCACATTGCGGCGCTTCTGGGCCTCGTACTGCTTGAGCAGCAGCTCCATACCCTCTTTGTCCCTCTTCGGATAGAAACCGCCCAGGATCTTAACGATATTACTGAGCGCGGTCTCCTCTTCGCAGCGAGCGATATTAGCGTCCTGCAGGGTATAGAAATCGGCCTTGTCTTCGCCGCCGGCTTCGTCTACCTTCTTCTGCATGGCCTCAGCGTGAGCGTGGGCCTTCTGCAGCTTCTTGCGGTACTTCTCGTCATGCACAATGGTGTCATGCACATACTGCGGGGTTACTTCTTCAAGGGTCTTACCGTAGTACAGGGTGCAGCCGGCGGTCTGCGTATACAGCTGCAGGAGCACACGTCCGAGTGTGGACTTGCCACATCCGGACTCGCCTACGATACCCAGCGTCTCACCCTCGTAAATATCCAGCGAAATGTCCTCGTTAGCGCGGACATACAGCTTCGTCTTCTGGAAAATGGAGGACTTGGCGACCGGGAAGTATTTTTTCAGATTAGTGATGGACAGTAATTTTTTTGTGGTCGGCACTGTTGCGTTCCTCCTTATTGGGATAAAAACACCGGACTTTCTGATTTTCATTGATATTGACAAGCTGCGGCTCTTCTTCCATGCACTTCTTGGTGCAGTACTTGCAGCGCGGTCCGAACTTGCAACCCTTAGGCAGCGCCAGCGGATGCGGTACTACGCCAGGGATGGGTTCAAGCCTGTCATGCTCGATCTCAAGACGCGGGATCGAGAGCATCAGACCCTCCGTGTACGGATGAGAGTTCTCGCATGCCTGGAAGATAACCGAGGCCGGGGCCTGCTCGACGACCTGTCCGCAGTACATGACCGCGACATCATCCGCCATCTCGTTGATAACGCCAAGGTCATGGGTGATGAAGATGATGGCCGTACCGGTCGTACGCTTCAGATCGTTCATGAGCTTCAGGATCTGCGCCTGGATCGTAACGTCAAGAGCCGTTGTCGGCTCGTCAGCGATCAGGATCTTGGGCTTGCAGGCCAGCGCCATCGCGATCATGACACGCTGACGCATTCCGCCGGAAAGCTGATGTGGATACTGTTTGATAACGACCTCGGGGTTCGGGATCTGTACGTCATACAGCATCTTCAGAGCCTGTCTGTGAGCCTCTTCCTTGTTCATGCCCTGATGGATCATAAACGGCTCGGAGAGCTGACGATCTACAGAGAAGACCGGATTCAGGCTCGTCATGGGCTCCTGGAAAATAACGGAGATCTCATTGCCGCGGATATGATACATCTGTTTCTCGGTGAATTTGGTCAGGTCCTTGCCTTCCAGCAGGATCTCACCGCTGTCGATATAGCCGTTGCCGTCCAGAAGCTGCAGAATGCTCATGGCGGAGACGGATTTACCGGAACCGGACTCTCCTACGATACCGATGGTCTTACCGGCGTCCAGCGTATAGGATACTCCGTTAACGGCCTTGACGATTCCTTTTTTCGTCGTAAAGAAGGTATGCAGATCGTTGACTTCAAGCAGATGCATTCTCACATTCCTCCTTATTTATCATTGGTGGACTTAGGATCCATGACGTCACGCAGCGTATCTCCGATCGTATTGATGCAGACCGTTGTGAAGACCAGGATCGCGGAAGTAAACAGCCACTGCCACCAGAAGTTGATCGCGGCCGTCGCGTTGGAAGCGCGGCTCAGCATGTTGCCCCAGCTCGGCTGCGGATAGGTAACGCCGAATCCCAGGAAGGACAGAGACGTCTCTGTCTGCATGGATGCCGCAAACGACAGTGTCATATTGACAAGAATAACGGAAATGATATTCGGAAGAATATGCTTGAACGCGATACGTCCCTCGCGGACACCCATGGCCTGCGCCGCGGTAACGTACTCGCTCTCACGGGCGACCAGAATCTGCGCACGCGTGATCCGGGCGAATCCGGGCCATCCGAGGATACCGAGGATCACCATGATCATATACAGTCTCGCGTCCGTGCTGATGGAAACCTGTGCAAGCAGCGAACTCAGGATCAGCATGAAGGGATACAGCGGGATCGATCCGAAGACCTCAGCCACACGCATCAGGAAGATATCGACCCAGCCGCCGAAATATCCGGCGATCAGACCGATCGATACGCCGATGATGATCTCGATGATAACCGCTACCGCACCGACCGTCATGGTAACGCGTCCACCGGCGATAACACGCTGCGCGATATCCGCGCCACGGTCATCCGTACCGAACAGATAACCCTTAAGGCCCCACTTGTTCAGCAGCTTACCGTTCTCGTCGACCGCATAGCTCTGGAACGCGCCGGCATAGATCTTGGCCGCGCCGGTCAGGTCCTTCGGAACTTCGGACTGACGATAATGGTCTCCACCGAAGGAATAGACATTGCCCTTATTGGTAACGCCTGTGTAATGGTAGGTTCCGCCCTCGATCTGGATGAAGCCTTCATCCGCCGCAAGGGTCGGCACATCGATCACATCCACCGGGAAATCACCGACCATGGCGATACTGCCGTCGTCGAGCAGGATACAGATACTGGTGGACGTTGCCGTGATCTCATCGATCTTACGGCCGTTGAGGAACTGGAAGAGCTTTTCGCCCTTGCCTCCGATAGAGGTACGTACGGTATCGTACAGTCCGCGGGTACCGGTATAGACGCTGTTCTGCTTCTCATCCACGCCGACGACATAGTTCAGCGTGAAGTCGATATCGACGATATTGTCCTTGTCGACAAAATTGACCAGATTCGAATAAGCTTGCTTGTTGCCCCAGATGTAAAGCTTGCCGTCGTCCATCAGGATCGCGGAAGCCTGGTAGCCGCAGACTACCTTCTTGATATGCGCGACATCAAGGCCGTCCAGGACATCGTCCGGAACCGGCTGCAGATTGGGGTTCGCGAGCGTCGTCTCGGTAACAGCGTACTGTCCGAAACGGTTGCTGCCCCAGCCGTAGAACTTACCGTCCTCGCCGACCGCGATGATATGGTCGATACCGGCGGCGACATATGCCATTTTGTTGTTCTTGACTTCCTCCGGAATGTCTTTGACATTCAGACCGGTCGCGCCGATCTTGGTCGCGCCCCAGACATAAACCTCACCGTCATTAGACAGACCGACGGAGAAGCTGCCGTAGCTTGAGATCTGCTTGATGTTGTTCTGCAGATCCTTGGGAACGGACATGAAGGAAAGGGTCGGAGGCAGATCCTTCTGCGTGACCTCTGTATAGGCATCATAGTACTTCGTCATGAAGTGCGGTACGATCGTAACGATCAGAAACATGATAATAACGACCGCGACCGAGATAACCGCGAACTTACGATCCATGAAGCGATTCAGGATCTGACGGCCCGGGCTTACGATCAGCTCGGAATCATCCGGAACTCCGTCCTTATAGGTGATCTCCTTGGGCTCGTCCTTCTTGGTATGGAACCACTTCTCCTCAAACTGAGGTCCGAAGAGTCCGCGGACCAGCCATCTGCCGCACTTGCGGAAGATATTTTCTTTTTTTGCTTTACTCATATCTCCGCCTCCTTACTTGCTGATACGGACACGCGGATCAACCAGGCCGTAGCACAGGTCGATCACGAGGTTCGAGAACAGTCCGATAAAGGTATAAATAACCTCCAGGAACATGATCAGATCATAATCCGCAGATCTTGTGGCGTTCAGGAACAGCAGACCCATTCCCTTAAAGCCGAACATGGTCTCCATGATCATGGCTCCGCCGATGATTCCGAAGAAACCGCCGACGATGATCGCGACCATCGGTACCAGAGCGTTGCGCCATGCGTGAGAATAGATAACGACCTTCTCACTCAAGCCCTTAGCACGAGCCGTACGGATGCAGTCCAGGCTCAGAGCGTCGATCATGGACGCACGGGCGATACGGGTAACCGACGCCAGTGACGAGAACGTCAGACAGATCGTCGGCAGCGCGATATGATAGAGCACGTCGATCACTGCCTTGAATCCTGTATAGCTGGAACCGGGCGTCTTCATGCCGCTGACCGGGAACAGATGCAGGATCGAGCAGAAAAACACGATAAATACGATATATATGATAAAGCTTGGCGTTGAGAAACCGATCAGAGTAAAGATCTGTGTTCCTCTGTCAAATCGAGAGTTCTTCCTTACGGCGCAGGCGATACCGAGGGGGATCGTGATACCGAGTACAAAGATCTCGGATACCAGACCAATCAGCATCGAGTTACGCATTGGCGGACCTACAACTTCTACTACCGGAGCATTATGCTCATAAGAAAAGCCAAAATTGCCCTGGAAAATACCATTCAGCTTGCCGTTATAAAACGGATACAATCCGAGCCAGCGCAGATAGAGAATAATCTTGTTGTCCGTATCCGTGCCGTACATCCTCTGGTACTTCTGATACAACTCTTCAAATTTGGTCTGCATCTCCGCTTCCGTCAGGCCTTTCTTCAACGCCTGAACTTCGTTTCTCGCGTCCGTGTAGGCACGGTTAGCCGGCATCATCTGATACAGGACAAACAGGAGGAACGTCAGCAGAAAAAAGACCGCCACCATGTAAACAAGACGTTTAACTATATATCTTCCCATGGGCACTCCTTTACACGCATTGCCGGCAGCTCTCTCTGTTTACGAAGCCGGCAACATTTTAACAGATTTAATAAATAAGGAACAAATCCGCATCCGGCGGCAACAAGTCGCCGGATGCGGATTGCAATAAGTCACTCGTTCAGTTGTAAATTACTGATTCAGCCAGCAAACATCGGCGTAGTCCTTGATGTAGTATACGGAATGATCGTCATACATACCAGGATCGATCGTCATGTTGAAGGCGTAATCATACGCTGCGGAGTTGAATCCGGTAGCGAAGTTGAACGCGCAGTACATCGGGGTACCAGCATAGTAGCCATAAGCAGCCTGCTGATACAGCTCATCCAGCATCGGAGCGAAATCGCCGATGGTGTTGTAAACCTTCATACCGCAAGCTTCAACGTTAGCATTCTCCTTGAAGCCGGTCTGCAGCAGATCGGTGAACGGGTTGTCAGCGGTACCATACCAGTTGATAACCAGAGGCATGTAGTAATTGCCATCGATCTCAACGGTCTTGTACTCGCCGTCAACGGACTGATAATTCTTATCATTCTCATTGATGATGTCGCCGGGGATCATCTTGTAGCGGACGCCGGAGGTGTACTCCTTACCGTCAGCTCCATAGATCCAGCCGTCGGCCTCAAGAACCTCGATCGCGCTGTCAGAAGACGTCGCGTAGGAGTTCAGAAGCATTCCCTGATCCATAGCAGCCTTGTACATCCAGGAACCAGTGTAGTACGGTCCGTCAACAACGCCACCGTATCCTCCGGTGAAGTCCTTGGCAAACTGTGCACGGTCCATGCAGTAGGCAATAGCCTGACGTACGGACTGGAACTGAGCCGGGCCATAGTCAGCACGGAATCCGAGCTTACCATAACCAGCGCGGCTGTAATGGGTGTAAACATAAGCGCCGTTGGAGCCGTCTGCAAGCTTCAGAGCTTCGTCAGTCTCGGCACCACCAGTGATGGCAGCGATAACATCCAAACCGCCTGCCTTGAAGTCTTCCAGCTGAGTAGCAGGAACGACTCTCTTGTAGGTGATTCTGTCGATGGAGGGCTTAGCTCCCTCATAGTTGCCCTTGTAGTACTCGTTGCGGACCAGAACAGCGGTAGAGTCGGTCGTATCGAAGGACTGTACTGCGTACGGGCCGGACCACGGATAAGCGGCATAAGCCTCTTCCGTCGTCAGAGTAGCTGTATCCTTGATGTGCTGAGCCATAACGAAGTTGTCTCCGTCCTTGGCATAGAAATCATCAGACAGATAGCAGCCGTTGCCGTCGTCCATGATCTGGGCGTCGCCGATCCACTGAGCCGCGTAAACAGCAGAGAATCCAGCGTAGCTGATGTCATAGAAATACGGGATATAGTCAGAAGAAATGGTTACAGAGAAGTTGTAATCATCATACAGACGCAGACCGGCGAGTTCCTTGGTTCCCTCGGTGCCAGGTCCGGCATACTTCTGATAAGCATCCTTCCATCCAACGATGGTCAGACCATTGGTCTCACGTCCGGCGGCCTGTGTCCAGACAGGAGACAGGGAAGCCAGAGTGCCAGCGACGTAATCCTTAGCGGTTACAGGGCTGCCGTCAGAGAAGAACAGGTCATCATAGATCTCGATCTTGAAGGTCTTGTTGCCCTCTTCGTCCTCAGACTCTTCGTGGGACTTAACAACAGTGTCGTTCCAGGCATATCCGCCTTCCTTGGTGGTAACAACGGTCGACAGCTCTGTTGTCAGAGAGCCGATGTCGTTATCGGAAGCGCCGGGGCTGGACTTACCAAAGCTCGGGCTGCGGAACTGACCGGAAAGCTCGGTGGAGTTACCAAGAATGATGTCATTCTCAGGCTTCTCGGAGGTCCAGTCGATCAGAGCATTGACCGGGCTCCAGAAGGGGTTGGTCGGATGCTCTTCAACGCCCTTGATCTGAGCATTGTACAGATCATAGTACTCGTTGGAGTACAGCGGAACTTCAGGAAGCAGAGCGTTCCAACGGGTGATGTACAGTCTCCACCATGCCGCGTAAACGTCATCAGCGGTAGCGTAGTCACCGGCCGGTTCATCATTGTAAACCATAGCCATCGTCAGGAAGTCAAGTCCAAGCTCACGGAGCTCGCCCTTGTCATCGGTGATGTAAGCGAATCCGGTATCCGGATCCTCGGTAACATCAGCGATCGTGATGTCCGCGCCGTACTTGTCGTACAGAGAGACGTAATCGGTACCATACTCGTAGTTGCCAAGAGTCATAACGTCGAACTCGTTAGACCAGATGGGCTCTACTTCCGGAGTCTCTTCTGCAGAGCTCTCAGCGGGCGTGGAAGCTTCGGCCGTGCTTGCTTCTGCTGCTTTGCTGCTCTCAGTGGGCGCAGCGGAACTGTTGTTGTTGGTTCCGGTGCACGCTGCAGCGCCGATCACAAGGATCATAGCCAGAAACAGTGCCACAAGTTTCTTCATGTGTATTTCCTCCTTATAAATATCGTCATGTCCCGTATCCGGCCGCTGCTTACACAACCGCAAGATACAAAACATACTTGGTATTATACAGGCACAATCCCGATTCGTCAAGCCAAAATCACAAGATATTGTGATTTTTTTGAATTTAATTCGGATTATTCCTGCAGAAAAACACTTGTCTTTTTCGACTGTTTAACATATAATGTCCGTGAATACAAGGTTCGTTTTTGCGCTCGACAACATATGATTTGAAAGGAGTCTCTCAATGGATTTCATTTATCAGAAGGTCCGCACTCTGACTGACAAAATGCAGTCTCTGATGTTCCTCCCGCCGGAGCCGATTACCGGCATGGAATATCAGGAATGCGGCTATAAAAAAGGCAGCACGCCTCCTTCAGACGGCTACAGGCCTTTTACCCCGGACACACTTCTCTCCGGCCGCGACAGCCATTTCTGGTTCCATCTGCAGTTCCGCACACCGGACGCGCAGAAGGGCCGTACGCCTTTCTTCCGCCTGATCACGGGCAAGGACGGCAACTGGGACGCGACCAACCCGCAGGCGATGATCTACATTGACGGGCAGCTTGTTCAGGCGATCGACGTGAATCACACAATGGTCCAACTCGAATCAGGCCGGGACATCGACATGTATCTCTATCTGTACATGGGCATGATCGACATCCCGATCCTGCTGCAGGCTGCGCTTGTCATGCGCGACGACCAGACCGAGAAGACCTATTACGATCTGAAAGTGCCGCTGGATGCGCTTGACGTGCTGAATCCGAATACCGAGGAGTACGTCGAAACCCGCAAATGTCTGGAGCTTGCGGCTAACGAGCTTGTGCTCTGGCCGGAGTACTCCGCCGCCTATTACAAGGGCATGCGCGCCGCGAGCCGTCTGATGCACGACGAATTCTACAACGGCATCTGCGGCAAAAGCGATCTGATCGTCAATTGCATCGGCCATACGCACATCGACGTCGCGTGGAAATGGACCTTCGCGCAGACCCGCGAGAAGGCACAGCGCTCCTTCGCGACCGTTCTGGAGCTGATGAAGCACTACCCCGACTATCTGTTCATGTCCTCGCAGCCCCAGCTTTTCGCCTACGTTAAAGAAGAAGATCCGGAGCTGTTTGAAAGGATCCGCGAGGCCGTCAAGGCCGGCCGTTTCGAGATGGAAGGCGCGATGTGGCTTGAGGCCGACTGCAACCTGACGAGCGGTGAAAGCTTTATCCGTCAGATCCTGCACGGCAAAAAGTTCATGAGGGACGAATTCGGCGTCGAATCCAGGACGCTCTGGCTGCCGGACGTTTTCGGCTACAGCGCCGCCCTTCCGCAGATCCTGAAGAAATGCGGAGTCGACACGTTCGTCACATCCAAGATCAGCTGGAATGAGATGAATACTGTCCCCTATGACACCTTCCTGTGGCAGGGCATCGACGGGACAGAAATCTTCACGAATTTCATGACCGCGCAGAACGCGAAGCCGAACGCGGAGATTGAGAACTTTACGACGTACAACGGCGACATCACGCCGTCTCAGGTCCTCGGCACCTGGAACCGTTATCAGCAGAAGGAATACAGCCATCAGACCGCGATTACTTTTGGCTACGGAGACGGCGGCGGCGGGCCGACGCGCGAGATGCTGGAGCGCTACGAACGGCTTAAATACGGTCTTCCCGGACTGCCGCGCGCTCATATGGCGACCAGCCGCGAATGGACCGAGAATGTCCGCAAGGAATTTGAGGTCAG
>CACZPA010000042.1 GCA_902782895.1 uncultured Eubacteriales bacterium | reverse complement strand
GGATCAGCTGGCCCCGTGGCGGGACAACCAGACGGCGCTGCAGCAGATCATGCGCGACACCGGCATGACCCTCGCCGAGGCCCAGCGCGCGCAGGCGGCACAGATCCGGTATTACGGCGACGACTACGACGCCTTTACCGAAGGCCAGCTGCCCCATGAAACGGAGGTCATCTCGGAGGCGCTGATGAGAATGCCTTACTACAACGCCGGCCCGATCTACCGCGGCGTGTCCATGCCCAGCCGGGAAGCGGACCGTGTGTTTCTGGACGTGTGGAAGCCCGGCACCACGCAGATCTTTACCGACAAGCTGGGCAACGGCAACGCCGTGGTGCAGTCCTTCTCCAGCAAGGAGTCCGTCGCGGAAAGCTTCGGCTCCTGGAACTGGACGGGCAGCGGCATGACGTCCATCAAGTTCATTATGGACGACAACAGGACCGCCCCGGGCGTCCAGCACATCTCCAAGTTCGGCACACGGGAGGCCGAGGTGCTGCTGCCGTCCTATCAGGCGGTCTACGTGGACAAGGTGGTGCAGGTACCCACCTCAGGCGGGGGCCGCCGTTTTGAGATTCATCTGAAAGACCGTGGAAGGAGAGTTAAAAAGAAATGAGCGACTTGCTGAATAAAGCGAAAGACTGCGCCGTGTATCTGGGGCTTGTGCTGCCGGCAACAGGCGCGCACTGCGGCCTGACCAACGACGACCGTTTCCGTGAATGGCGGAAGGCCGCGTACGACGATCCGGGTTTTCTCTACGACGGAGACTACTTTGCCGTTTACGAGGAATGCCGGGGAAAGAATCCCGGCGAATTGAGCGAGGAGCGGACACGGGCTTGCATCACTTTCCTGCTCCGGCAGATGCGCAATTCGTACGCCCCGTATCCCTGTCTGACAAGCGGAGAACTGCTTGGTTATTTGAACCGCTGGATTGAACTGAAGGAGGAAGCCGAATGATTACCTGTTCCCTTGGAGACAAGAAATACACCGTAGACTTTATCAGCGGCCGGGCGCTGCGCGAAATGGAACCCGCCGCGAAGATGTACAGCCGGATCGTGGGCATCGCCAACGCCGCAGCGAAGGGCGAAATCGTGCCTGAGGCTGATCAGGTCAGCATTCCGGAAGCCATGGACGTCATGATCAAGTGGTTCTGCCTGCTGTTCAATAATCAGTTCACGCCGGACGATGTGCTGGACGGCTACCCGGTCGACCGGCTGATGCACGATATCGCGCTGGCCCTCATGGCTGTGCAGACGCAGACCACGGAGATCCTGGACGAGTTCCCTACGAAGGCGGCGAAGGAGACGACGCCGGAGGTCGAGCCGACCGTTCCGAAAGCGGAGTCCTGACGCTGCCTGATTTCATATACTCCACCTACAACAATCTGTTGGAGAGCGGCTGGCGTATGCGCGAGATCGATGAGATGGACATTCTCGGCTTTCTCCGCGTCCGCGCCTGGAACGCCCGCAAAAAACGGAAAAAGAAAGAGTCCGCGCCAAGCTTTATCGACAAAGTCTGGCCCGGACTGAAACCGTAACCGGAAGGAGGTGCTTTCATGGCTGAATCCCTGCGCGACCTGGTCGTATCGCTGTCGCTGAACACGGATAACTTTACCCGGAATATCAACTCCGTAAACAAGCAGATCCGGGAAGCCGAGTCCTATTTCAAGCTGGCGTCCGCCGGAGTGAAAGGCTTCGATACCTCCGCGGCGGGGCTTTCCGCGAAGGTGGAGATGCTCCAGCGGAAACTGCAGCTGCAGAAAGACGCGGTCGGTCAGTATGAGCGCGCCCTGACAGCCGCCTCCGCGAAACTCCAGGAATGCTACACCCGGCAGGAGGATTACGCTCAGCGTCTCGCCGACGCCAAGGCGAAACAGGCGGATCTTCGCGCCGAGGTGGAAAACGCGACCGCCAACTATGAGAGATACCGCGACTCCCTCGGTGAATCCGACTCCGCTACCATTGCCGCGAAAGCCAACATGGAGGCCTTTCAGCAGGAGCTGAAGGAGGCCGACGCGGAGGTCGAAAAGCTTTCCGGGCAGAACGACGCGCTGAAGCGTTCCACCCAGAACGCCGCCGACGCAGTATCTACCGCGCAAACGCAGCTGAACAGGGCTAACGCCGCGCTTCGGGAAACAGAAGCTGAACTCAGCGAAACCAATCGGCAGCTCCGTACCGCGCAGTCCGCCTGGACCGCTGCCGGGAGAGCCTTGACAGAGTTCGGGGACCGATGCCAGAAGATCGGCAAGTCGGCGGAGCAACTAGGCAAAACGCTGACCCGTACCGTCACGACGCCCATCGTCGGGCTGGGTACCGCCGCCGTCAAAGCCAGTCTTGACTTCGAGTCTTCCTTTGCCTATGTGCGTAAGACCGTTAACGGGACAGAGGCCGACTTTGATACCCTTGCCGCGGCGTCCAAACGTATGTCCACTGAGATTGCCACCTCTACGGATGAGATCAACAAGGTCATGGCCACGGGCGGACAGCTGGGCATCGCAACGGAACACATTGAAGAATTCGCCCGGGTCATGATCGATCTGAGCAACGCTTCCACTGATCTGGACGCGGATACCGCCGCGACGCAGCTGGCCAAGTTCGCGAACATCATGGGTACCAGCCAGAGCCAGTTTTCCAATATCGGCTCGACCATCGCCATGCTGGGCAACAACTTCGCCACGACTGAGGCGCCTATCGCCGAAATGGCTATGCGCATCGCCGGCGCGGGCAAGCAGGTCGGCCTGACGGAAGCGCAGGTGCTGGGGCTTGCTACCGCCCTTTCCTCTGTCGGCATCCAGGCGCAGGCCGGCGGCTCGTCCATCTCCAAAGCCCTGATCAATATGGAGGTCGCCGCCACCACGGGCGGGGACGCCCTGACAGACTTTGCGCGGGTCTGCGGAATTACGGAAAAGCAGTTCGTGGAACAGTGGAAGAGCGACCCCATCCGGGTGTTCCAGCTGTTCATCGAGCGGCTATCTCAGATGAGCGACGAGGGCATCAGCGCGGTCGCCACCCTGGACGAAATCGGGATCAGCGAGATCCGGCTGCGCGACACCATGCTCCGCG
>CACZPA010000041.1 GCA_902782895.1 uncultured Eubacteriales bacterium | reverse complement strand
TTGGCTGGTGCTCGTTTCGGTCTTGTGGATCTCATTTTGCGTGGCCAGAACAGGAAGCCGGCGGTATAAAATGGAAAAACTCCAAAATATACCGCCGGTTTATTTGTGTAGACTGGCTCGACGGCAGTGCGAAAACCGATTCTTCTAAAAAACACTGCCGGGCTATATGCGTAGACCGAGCCTTTGCAGGCAAAAATGACCGATTCCTAAGAAAACAGATGGCGCCGCAACTGCTTAGATGGCGCCAGCGGCAGTGTAAAAACGAAAAAACTAAAAAAATACCGCCGGCCTACCTGAAACCGGCGGTATAATATGAAGTTTTCGCGATTTGTACTGCCGCGGATGACGGTCAAAACGACACGTGAGCGCCCGGCGCCTTACTCCAGCCGCAGCGTGACGATTTCGAAGTTCTTTACCGGGAAGCTGATCGTGCCGTCGGCAGCGATCGGGAGCTCGACCTCGCGTTTTTCGAGCATATCGCAGATCCAGGCCTTGTGGAACGGGAATCCGGCGCGAAGTGTGGTTGTAGTACGCATATCGTAAGCATCATAGAGACGGACAATAATGCCTTCGCCGTCCTCAGCGGGTTTCACGGTCTCCGGGATCACGTTTTCTTTGTCAACGGAAAGCAGACTGAAGGTCGCGGGAAGTGTCCCTGCAAGATCATCGGAGAAGTCCTCCGGAAGTGTCCCGTCCTGATTGGCGCCGTCCAGCGCCAGAAGGTCTTCAAGCTCCTCGCCGACCGGTTCGAGCGGCCTTGCGATCGCCGGAATGTTCAGGCAATACGCTTCCTGAACTGTCCCGCAGCGATAGTCGCCGAGGTGCGGAAGCAGGGAATAGGTGAAGACGTGGCGGCCCTGGTCCGCGAGCGGGTTCGGATCCGTCCCGCACTTGAGCATTGTGATCTTGAGCGTGCTTCCTTCCGCGTTAAAACCATACTTGCAGTCGGAGAGGATGCTCGCGCCATAGCCGTATTCGGACAGATCGGCCCACTTGTGCGCGCAGACCTCGAATTTCGCCGCGTCCCAGCTGGTGTTTTCGTGGGTCGGGCGCTTCAGGTTACCGAACTGGATCTCATAGGTGCCTTCCGAAGCGTGCACATCGAGCGGGAAAGCGGCCTTGACCAGCATGTGCTGCTCGTGCCAGTCGATTTCGGTCTCAAAATCGATCCGCGGATTGTCGGAGTAGAGCCACAGCTTCTGACAGATCTCCGATGAAAGGAACTTGCGGCGAATCTGCCATCCGGCGCGGCTTCCGTCGTGCAGCGGTGTGATTTCGGCACGTTTGTCCAGGATGGTTTCCTTCTGTTTATAATAGTTCGTGATCTCCCAGTCGTCGTACGCGCGCGGGAAATCCTCAAAGACCTGAATTTCATTGCCGCAGGCGCCCGCAAGCAGGACATCGCGGTCAGCGCGTTTGTCATAGAGCTTTTCGATGCGTCCCGCCGCGTCCAGCTGAATGCTGTAGAAAGGCGTCTCAGCCTTGCGGCCGCGCAGACGGACCTTGCAATCCGGTTCGCCAGCCGTAACAATGGTCCAGCCGAAAGCGGGAATCGGAGCGGTCTCTACTGTCCCTTCCGGTGTCGCAATCTGCGCCTTGCGGGCGAAACCGAGCGGATTATAGACGAAATATCTGTCCCTGGTCGGAACGTCCGGAGCCGGCACATCCCCGGCCAGCACGTCCGCGGCAGCCGCAACATCCGCATCTTCCTTACCAAGCCCAGCGTCCAGACCTGCCGCGACCCGCGGAACAATCGAGTCAAGCCGTGCTTCGATCACGGAATTCGCGGTCTTAAATACTTCTGCGTAGGATTTGTCGGTATCCTCATAGACCTCGAAGATCGAGGAGCCCGGCAGCACATCATGGAACTGATTCAGCAGGACGGTTTCCCAGGCCTTGTACAGCTCATCGTGGCAGGAAGGTCCGCCGGTCAGCAGCCCGTCGGTCGCGCAGAGGATTTCCGCCTGCTGCAGCGCCTGCTCGGACTTGCGGTTATTGCGTTTGTTGCGGCCGATCGAAGTGTACGTGCCGCGGTGCATCTCCATATACAGCTCGCCGACCCAGCGCGGCGTCCGTTTCAGACGTTTTGTCGCGGCCTCGAATTCGCGGCGGACAGCCTCGGTCCATTCACGGCTTGTCGCCATATGTGCGCGCGGCAGCCCCGGAAGACCGTATTTAAGCCGTTCGTAGCGCTCTAGCATCTCGCGCGTCGGCCCGCCGCCACCGTCTCCGTAGCCAAAAGTAATCGCGGTCTGATG
>CACZPA010000040.1 GCA_902782895.1 uncultured Eubacteriales bacterium | reverse complement strand
TCTCCGCCCGCGCAGGCAACGTCGTTCACACACATTGCCACACAGTCGATGCCGATCGTATCATGGCGGTCCAGCAGGAACGCGATCTTGATCTTGGTACCGACGCCGTCCGTACCGGAAAGCAGGACCGGATCCTC
Organism: uncultured Eubacteriales bacterium; assembly: GCA_902782895.1. Taxonomy (GTDB): domain Bacteria; phylum Bacillota; class Clostridia; order Lachnospirales; family Bianqueaceae; genus RUG12817. The sequence goes on along the minus strand of CACZPA010000040.1, from coordinate 15,091 downwards.
CATGTCCTTCATGCCGGCTGCCGAAAAGGCGCCGGAAAATCCGCCGATGCCGCCCAGGACTTCGCTTCTCATTGTCGATGCCACATGCTTTTTGATAAGTTCCACAGATCTGTAGCCGGCTTCGATATCCACACCGGCCTTCTTATAATCCATCGCCATGAGAGTACCTCCTACATCTGTTCGAGATAAGCTTTATAGCCGATCGTTTCCAGCTTCTCCGCCTTGACCAGGACGGAATCCTTCAGATCCTCCGAATAAGCCGCCACACGTGCCGCGATCTCCGGATCCAATACGCCCAGGATCTTCGCTGCCAGCAGGCCCGCGTTCAGCGCGCCGTTGATGGCAACAGTCGCGACCGGGATCCCCGGAGGCATCTGAACGATCGAATAGAGGGAATCCAGTCCGGACATCGTCTTCGTCTGTACCGGAACGCCGATGACGGGAAGCACGGTCTGGGATGCGACCATGCCCGGCAGATGCGCTGCACCGCCCGCGCCGGCAATGATGACTTTGATGCCGCGGCCTGCCGCTGTCTTCGCATAATCCGCAAGACGGTCGGGTGTTCTGTGTGCGGAAACAATGGTCAGCTCATAAGGGACCTGAAGATCGTCCAGCATTTCCGCGGCCTTTTTCATAACGGGAAGATCCGAATCGCTTCCCATGATAATACCTACTGTAGGGTTCATTATGTTCTCCTTTCAGATGCCCAGCACCTCATGCGCCTTCCTGACAGACTCCAGCGCTTCCTCCACGGTCTTTCCCATCGCGGTGATATGGCCCATCTTCCGGCCCTTCTTCACCTGCTCTTTTCCGTAGATATGTACCTTTACGTTCGGGATCGCATACGCTTCCTCAAGGCCCGTAAGCTCCGCCGTTCCGTTTCTGTCCCCGATGATATTCTTCATCGCCACCGGCCCGATCAGATCCGGATTGCCGAGCGGCAGTCCCAGGATCGCACGGATATGATTCTCGTACTGCGATGTGTAACAGGCTTCAATGGTATAATGTCCGGAATTGTGCGGGCGGGGTGCCAGCTCATTCACGAGGATATGCCCCTGTTTCGTCACGAACAGCTCGATGCAGAGCATGCCGACGACATCGAAAGCAGCCAGCGTCGTCCTCGCCACTTCCATCGCTTCCTTCGCGGAAGCATCCGAGATCGCCGCCGGAACAGTCGTCTCATCCAGAATGCTGTTTTTATGGCGGTTCTCTGCGACCGGGAAGACAGCCATCTCCCCGTTCGCGCTTCTGCACGCCAGGATCGATACTTCCTTTTCAAAATCGATCCAGTGCTCCACCATCAGCGGAAGCTTCCCGGCGCCGAGCGCATCATACGCCTCCTGCACCTCTTCCTTCGATCCCACGCGTGCATTTCCCTTGCCGTCATAGCCGCCGGTGCAGGTCTTGAGCATCATCGGATAGCCGAACTGCTCACCTGCAGCGTAAAGATCTTCCACGGAACCGATCGGCAGGAACTCCGGCACGGGGATGTCATGCTTCTTCAGCCACTGCTTCTGCGTCAGCTTATTCTGGATCAGACGCAGCGTTTCCGAAGAAGGATAGACCTTATAGCCCATATCCTCCAGCTTTTTCAGAGCCGGAACGCTGATATGTTCAAACTCATTCGTGACGACATCAACGCCGTCCGCCATTTTGATGATCGCGTCGATATCATTGAAGTCCGCCACGATATGGCCGTCCGCGATGCTGTCGGCCGGGCAGTGTTCCGTCGGATCCAGGATGAAGAACTGCGTATCCAGACGCTTGCCGTCCAGGATCATCATCTTTCCCAGCTGTCCGCCGCCGATAATTCCTACTTTGTACATGAATGGTATTCCCCCTGTAAATGGATCTGTCCTCCGGGAACCGGGCAGACAGCCAACGTATCCAATGATTTATCCCCAGATCGCCCCGGAGATCGACATCAGCAGCATGAGCGCCGCCATGCCGCCGTTCGTAAACAGACCGATGCGCCAGTTCACCTTGCTTTCCGCTTCCACCATATAATGGCCGTAGAGCGTGATCAGTACACCTGCGGCGGACAGTCCGAGGACAAGGATCCCGATCAGACTGAGCGGCCAGGGCGCATTGCCGTGCGCGGCGATCGACCAGGCAAGACCGCCGATGAACGCGAGTACGGAAAGTGCGAACAGGAACAGCGCCACTTCCATAAAAGTAACATCCTGAAGTTTCTCCCCGAAGGTCTTCTTCTCAATGAATTCAATTCCCTTCCGGGTGCGCTTCCAGGTAACCTTCGACATCAGGCTTCGCCTCCGTACTGCTTGTAGTAATCGTCGATCGCTGCAAGGATCTTCTCATCAAGGACATACTTCCCGTCGACCGGCGTATCTTTCAGATATTCCACGACCTCTGCCATCGTTACGATCGCGGCGGTCTGCATGCCGTATTCGGCAGAGATTTCCTTCAGCGCGCTCACTTTTCCGCTGCCTCTTTCCATCCTGTCCACGGAAACGATCAGGCCCAGGACCTGTACGTCTCCCTGCGCTTTCAGGATCGGCATGGTCTCGCGGATGGAGGTGCCGGCTGTCGTAACATCCTCGATCATCACGATGCGGTCACCGTCCGTGATCGGGCTTCCGAGCAGGATGCCTTTGTCGCCGTGATCCTTCACTTCCTTGCGGTTGGAGCAGTATCTCACATTTGCTCCGTGCTCCGCGGAGAGTGCGATCGCTGTCGTAACGGACAGCGGGATGCCTTTATACGCAGGTCCGAAAAGAATGTCGAAATCCGTTCCGAAATTATCCGCAACAGCCTTCGCATAGAACTCGCCCAGCTTCTTCAGCTGCTCTCCGGTCCTGTAAAATCCCGTGTTGATGAAGAACGGCGTCTTTCTGCCGCTTTTGGTAACAAAATCGCCGAACTGCAGAACGCCCGACTGCACCATGAACTCTATGAACTGCTCTTTATATCTTTCCATATAAAACCTCTCGTTCCGATTTTTGGCATCCTTTACAGTAGCATAGATGCTTCACAAACGCAACATGGAGACATCGTCCATTCCGTGTCTTTCCATATATTTTTCAATGCCGGAAATGACTTTCTCCATCGTCAGCGGATCATTGAAATTCGCGGTGCCGACAGCCACGGCCGAAGCGCCCGCGAGCAGGAATTCCAGCGCGTCTTCCGCCGAAGCGATGCCGCCCATACCGATCACGGGGATTTTGACAGCACGCACTGTCTGCCAGACCATGCGGACAGCTACCGGACGAATGGCGGGGCCGGACAGACCGCCGGTCATATTGGCCAGAAGCGGCCGTCTTCTCTCGATGTCGATCTTCATGCCGGTCAGTGTGTTGATCAGCGAGACCGCATCCGCGCCGCCGGCTTCCGCCGCTCTTGCCATCTCCGTAATATCCGTCACGTTCGGCGAAAGCTTCATGATGACCGGTTTCTTTGAAACAGCCGTAAGCTTTTTCGTGATCTCATAAACGGAATCCGCATTCTGACCGAAAGCAATGCCGCCCTCCTTCACGTTCGGGCAGGAAATGTTGATCTCCAGAAGATCCGCCCGCGGTTCCTCCGACAACCGCTCGACGACTTTGATATAGTCCTCCGCTGTCTTCCCGCAGACGTTGACGATCACCTTTGTATCGGGATATTTTTCCAGTTCCGGAAGATCCCGGTTCACAAAGACGTCGATGCCCGGGTTCTGCAGGCCGATCGCATTCAGCATTCCCGAAGGGGTCTCCGCCACTCTCGGCGTCGCATTGCCTTCCCACGGCACGGCCGACACGCCTTTGGTAACGATCGCACCGAGTTTTCCCGGATCCATCCAGTCGGCAAATTCATGGCCGGAGCCGAAGGTGCCGGAAGCGCTCATCACGGGATTTTTCAGAGTCACACCTGCAATGTTTACAGACAAATTCATAACTCCACCTCCCGTGCGTCGAAGACCGGGCCTTCCAGGCAGACCCGCTTCTTATGGATATTCAGATAAGCATCCTTCTCCGTGGATTTACAGACGCAGGCCAGACATGCGCCGATGCCGCAGGCCATGCGTTCCTCCATCGAAATGATGACACGCATATTATGCGCTTCCCCGTACTGCTTCAGCGCCCGCAGCATCGGGATCGGGCCGCAGGCCATGATCGCGTCAGCCGTCAGGCCGTTCTCTTCGATCGCATTGATCACATTGCCCTTCGTACCTCTGCTGCCGTCCTCTGTTGCGATGTACAGATCACCGTGCTGTGCGAGCTCCTCATCCAGATAAGTGACCGACGGGTAGCCCATCACCAGCGTCTTCTTTATATGCAGGCTCTTCGCAAGGTACAGCAGTGGCGGAATGCCGATGCCTCCGCCGACGATCATCACGGATGAAAATCCTGGATCCAGCGGAAAGCCATTGCCGAGCGGGCCCTGGATCCGGATCATCTCCCCCGGTCCCAGCTTCGAGAACTCCTCCGTTCCGGCGCCGCCCACACGGTAGACCAGCCGGATCGCGCCGGTAAACTTATCTGTATCACAGATACTGATCGGGCGCGGCAAAAGTCTGCTCTTATCTCCGCAGTACAGGGAGAGGAACTGTCCCGGCGCTGCTGCGGCTGCCGTCTTCGGGGCTTTGATCAGCAGATCCATGATACCCGGGATCATCTCCGTCTGGTTGATGACCCAGGCCTTTTCCTGTTTTCTCTTATTCTCCATAAAAAATCCTCATTCATTTGCAGGCATCCTGCAGTCTTCACGCGGTGGATCCTTCGCCGCTTTGCGCCTCAGGATGACAATATTATTGAACACGTCAGCCGTTTTGAAAGAGGCAGCTGCGAACCTTTCAGCGAACTTTCAGCACACAGCTCCGGCAGCAGGATCATGCCGGAAACTGTAGAGCGAAGAGCGACAGTTCACGGCAAAATTGCCGACGGAGAGCAAACACGCTTTATTGTTTGATCGAAGGAGTGCATATATTTTGTCCGCGAACGAAGCAATCGCAGCGACCCTGTTTCCGGCATGATCCTGCTGCCGGAGCGTCACTTAATTGCCTCTATTTTACCGACCGCAGGTCCTCGATCATATCCAGCGTTGCTGCGCGGGCCGCATCCGCAAACCCTTCCGCGCCGAACTGCGCATACTGCTCCTTCTTCCATGCCGCGATGATCCCCCGCGACGAGTTCACGATCACACCCAGTCCATCCTGGTCAAAATACGGTGCAAGCTCCGCCGCGCCCGCGCCCTGCGCACCGTACCCCGGCACCAGGAACACCGTCTTCGGCATCAGCTTTCTCAGTTTCTCTCCCATTTCCGGATACGTCGCACCGATCACGGCGCCCACCGCCGGATACTTTTCATACGGAACAGCTTCTCCCCACTCGCAGACCTTCTCTCCGACAAGTTCATAAAGCGGTTTCCCGTCGATCAGCCTGTCCTGAAACTCTCCGCTCGAAGGATTCGAAGTCTTCACCAGCACAAAGATCCCCTTCCCGCAGTTCTCACACGCCTTCAGGAACGGCACGATCCCGTCCGATCCCAGATACGGATTCACTGTCGCGATATCCTCGTCAAATACCGGCAGACACGCGCTGCCCACCTGCACGGTCCCCAGATGCGCCGCCGCGTAAGCAGCAGAGGTCGATCCGATATCCCCGCGCTTTACATCGCCGATCACGATCAGGCCCTTCTCGTGACAGTAATCCACCGTTTTCTTATAGGCGGTCAGTCCCGGGATCCCGAACTGCTCATACATCGCGATCTGCGGCTTCACCGCCGGGATCAGATCATATACGGCATCGATCAGCCCTTTATTGAATTTCCATACTGCCTCGCCGGCGCCTTCCAGTGTCTCTCCGCATTCCGCAAAAGCCGCCTGCAGGATCTGCTCCGGGACAAATCCCAGCTGCGGATCCAGTCCCACGACCACAGGCGCATCCAGTTCGCTGATCCGTTTCATCAGTCTGTCCATCATATCCTTATCCTCCGAAAAAAGCGGACTGAAAAGTCCGCTTCAAGCGGCTGCAGGTTCCCTGCAGCTGTTATTTGGTAGTATACATTTTGATCCGGGCGGTCATGCCCTTCCGCTTTACTCCGTCCAGCGATCCGGTATAGGATGCCTTCGACAGATCCTCCAGACCGTCGCTGTCATAATAATAACTCGTGCCGGCTTTCTGCTTCGTGACGGCCTTCATCCAGCCGTAGTTCTCGGTGATATCCGTCATGGCGTTGGGATAGCCCCGGGAATTCGAGAATTTGATCGCGACCGTATAGGTATATCCCTTTTTCAGTTTGACCGCCTTTTTCAGTTTCACCGTATAGAAACCGGCGTTGCTGATCACCCCGGTCTGTGCCGAGGCCAGAAGCTTCTTCCCCGAAAAAGGCTTCCCTTTCTTTGTATTCCGATAGATCTGGATCTTATACTTCGTTCCTTCGCTCCACACCCCGAAGCCGACCGCTTTCAGCTTTTCCCCGCTTTCGCCGACGGCCTTGAATGTGTTGGCCAGTGTGAACGAACCCAGTCCGGCGGAATAGATCTCGCCGGTCGCCGTGCCGCCGTCATACTGGTAGTTGTATTTATAGTTGTTCTTCTTTTCTACCTTAAATGCCACGGCAGTATTGATCTGGCCGGCGCTCATCAGCAGCGGAACATCCTCGTACGAGATATACTGATATCCGTCCTTTCCCCAGGAGGTCCCCCACTGGTTCTTGACGATCCAGGCGCCGTTGCCTGCCGGCTTGATCACAAAATTATCCCTGCTGTAGTTGTCATCCCAGCCGACGATGGCGACAGCATGGTTGTAGTCGAAGTCATACGGGCAGAAATAAGCGCCCGTTTCACTGTTGTAATACCGGTCTTCGTCAACAGAATTGTGATAGTAATTCGCCGCCACGGCGCCGTACTTTTTAATCAGCTGCTTGACGCCCGTGATGTCATCCATGTATTTGATCTCAAATCCCTGTACATGCAGGATATCATTTTTATACGCGAGGGATGATTTCAGCGTTTTCCCCATGGTCTTGCTGTACTTCGCCTTGCTCTCCTTCACCGGTCCGGACCAGGTCAGCAGGTGCAGTGCATTCTGAATGATGTTCCCGCCGACATCATACCAGTGAGAGGCATAGATATAGGACGGCACTGCCGTCGCCTTGTCTCCCTTGATTCCCTTCAGCGCATCGGTCTTTCTGTGATAAAAGAAATAGGCCAGCTGGCTTTCCGAAAGATCCAGCTTTGTGGTCGCTTTCGACGACCCGATCTTCACCTTGTTCTTTACTGCCGAGGCCTCCATGGCCGCACAGACCGAAAAGAAAGAGCATGTATTGTAGATGCCCTGGTTCTTGACTTTGGAAATGTATTTCCCCACGGAAGTATATTTCGACGGCAGCGATGCGCCGTCCGCCGGAACAGCATCCGGGATCACGATTTCAGGGACAGGTGTATAGCTTGCCCCTGTTCCCCGTGTCTCAGTAGCCGGTGCCGCAGACGCTGCCGAAGGAAATGCCAGCATGACGGCAGCCGCCGCGCACAGTATTCTTCTGATTAGTCTGTTCATACAGCCTCCTGACACAAAACGGGTGTGCGGACTTTTCTTTCAGATCCGCTTCAGTTTCTTTAGAATTATAGCATTGAATCCGGTTATTTCAAAGCAGTTTCCGCATATCCTCCGGAAGCGGCGCCGCAAGTTCCAGCTTTTCATCGGAAAACGGCCGGTACAGGACCATTTTCCCGGCATGCAGGGCAGCTCTGGCGATCCGGTCCGTGCACCCGCCGTACAGCTGATCGCCCAGCAGCGGATGACCTGCAGCCGCCATATGCACCCGGATCTGGTGCATCCGGCCGGTCAGGATCCGGAGATTCACAAGAGAAACCTCTTCTGTCTCCCCGATCACTTCATAGACCGTTTTCGCATATTTTCCGTCTTCGGAAACGATCACCCGGAGCGCATTTGCCGGATCCCGCCGCAGCGGAAGCTCGATCTCGCCGCACCGGTTCCCGAAATGACCGGAAACGACCGCCGTATATTCTTTATACAGCAGCTTTCTCTCCCGCTGTTTGATCAGCCTTGCAAGGGCCGTTCTGTTCTTTGCGAAGCAGATGACGCCGGACGTGGAGATATCCAGGCGGCCGACCGGATGCGGGATCACCGGTTCGCCGTTCTCGCGGAAATGATAGACCAGACGGTTGACGATGGTATCTTCCTGATGGATGCCCGCCGGGTGCGAAGACACGCCTGCCGGCTTGTTCAGCGCGATGATATCCTCGTCTTCATACAGGATCGTGAGCGGCAGCGAAGACGGTCTGATGCTGTGTCCTTCCGCAGGCACGCTGCCCGCATCCGCATCCACGAGATCGCCCGGGTGCAGTATCTCTGTTACATAGACTTCCCGTCCGTTTACCAGAATGCCACCGTTCGTATATTTCAGCCTGCTGATCTGCTTTTTCGTAAGCCCCATCCGGGTCCTTAAAAAATCATAGAGCCGGATCTCCGATTCGGCTCTGTCAGTAAGCCTTCTGCCCATTTTCCCTTAAGCATCCCGGCGGACAATGAAATCCGCCGTTTTCCCGGCAGCGGCGCGGATCAGATCGGCCGGTGCGAGCTCCAGCTGCAGGCCGAGCTTTCCGCCGCTGACCAGCACGGTCTCCAGATCCAGGATGCTCTCCTGGAAGAAGGTCGGAAAATGCTTCTTCATGCCGATGGAGGTGCAGCCGCCTCTCACGTAGCCGGTGAGCGCCGTCAGCTCCTTCAGCGGCAGCATTTCCAGGGATTTTTCGCCCGCGACCTTCGCCGATTTCTTGAAATCCAGTTCATCATCGATCGCCAGCACAAAAACATAATGCTCCTTCGACTTTCCGACCGTGACCAGCGTCTTGTAGACTTTTTCGTGCGGCAGGCCGAGCGTGTCAGCGATCTGGGCGCCGTCTGTAAATTCCGTGCACTCGTAGGTATGTGAAGAATAAGCGATCTTCTCCTTTTCCAGGATCCGCATCGCGTTCGTCTTGACTTCCTTTTCTTTCTTTCCCATGATTTCCTCCGGCTTCTGTTCTTATTCCGGTTCCTGCTGCATGTTGACCATCTCGCAGGAACAGATCCTGCAGCCGTAAAGCGGTGCCTCCGGATCCGTCTGTCCGGCCGCTTTTTCCGACAGCTCCGCAAATGCCCGGTCACGCTGTTCCGGATCTTCAAAGATGCCGAATACTGCCGATCCGGATCCCGTCATCAGGCTTCCGCGCGCACCGGCGGCAAGCAGGCTCTCTTTCAGGGAACGGATCTTCTCCTTCTCCGGGACCGCTTCCTCGAAAATGTTGTACAGAAGATCCGAGACTGCGCCGGCATCCGCCGCTTCCAGCGCCTTCACCATCTGATCGTTTCTGTTCTCATGGCTGTCCGGCAGCAGCTCGTCCGTCCGGCGGTACATTTCGCCCGTATTGAACGAGTACGGCGGTTTGATGACCAGCAGCGGAAAAGCAGCCTCCGTGCGGATATGCGTCAGACGCTCTCCCACGCCCAGGCCGCGCGTCGCATGGCGGATCGTACACGCCGGCACGTCGGCGCCCAGACCGGCGCCGATCCCGATCAGCTCCTGTTCGGTAAGATCCGGCAGATATCTTTCCGCGAGAAACGAGAGAAGCGCAGCCGCATCCGCGCTGCCGCCGCCCATTCCCGCGCCGGAAGGAATGTCCTTCGTGAGCGCGACCGTCAGTCCAGGGATCTTTCCGGGATATCTTTCCCGCATCGTCTCATACGCCCGGACCACCAGATTGTCCGCTGTCTGAAATGCCGGGATGCTGCAGGAAAAACGGAGCGCATCCGCATCGTTCTCTTCGATCTCCAGGAGATCGCAGAGGCTCACCGGGGAAAAGATCAGATCCAGATCATGATAGCCGTCTTCCCTTTTTCCGAGCACGTGCAGCGTCAGGTTGATCTTGGCATACGCCTTTACTGTTTCCTTCATTTCAGATCTCATCTCCCGCTGTGAGTATGCAGAATACGCTTACGCCGAGTCCCCGTCCGAAATCGGTGAGGCCCTCGCCGGTCGTCGCGGTGATCCCGATGTCACGGACTTCCATGCCCATGATCTCCGCAAGCGACTGCTTCATCGCCTCCACTTTCGGCAGGATCTTCGGCCGCGCGCCTTCGATGCTTACGGAAAGATGCGCAGGCCGCATCTTCATGGCGTGAAGATCTGCCAGCGCTGCCTTCAGATACTCGCGGCTGTCCGTGATGCCCGAAGCACACATCTCATCCGCCACCGTACCGAGGATATTCCGTCCGGTAATGCCCGAAACGGCATTGGTCACTGCATGCAGCAGCACATCCCCGTCGCTGTTCGCAAGAAAGCCGGGCGTCCCGGCAAAACGCACGCCCGCAAGAATGCATTCTCCCTGACCGTCCGGCAAAAATCTGTGACTGTCCTGTCCTATCGCTGCCCTGATATTCACGTTCATAAACCTCCGACGCTCTGTCTGTACTGATCTTTCCAGGTCTTTACCAGATCCCGCAGGCCGGCAGCCCTTCTGATATTGTCCTTATCAAACCATTCGGCAGCATCCTTTGCGCTCCCGGTATCCTCCGCATCCGTCTGGATCCGCCGGAATTCCGATTCCCACATGAAACGCTGCTGTTCATCCGGTTCCGGCATGACCGGCAGCGTAACACCGGGATCCGCCAGCCGGATCTGATACAGCTTCTTCGCGGTCCTGTCATCCCCGAGCCGCTCATAGGCAAGGGACATATACTCTGCAGCCTCCTGCCACAGATACTGTCTTGCATTGACGATGCCGAGAAGATAGTAGATCCTGCCCGCAAACGCCGGGTCTGCCAGCTCCGGGGCATTTCCGCCGAGAAGCTTCCGAAGCGTCAGATCCGCTGCCGAAAGTCTGCCGTGCCCGATCAGAAGCTCGGCTTTTTCCCGCATGCGGACCGGCAGTTTCTTCTGCGACTCCTGCCGCAGTTTTTCCCGGAAAGTATAAAGCTCATCGCTGTCATAATAATGGATATCCTGCAGGATGACGAGGAGGAGCTCCGAAAGCTCCGCCTGCGCCTTCCATTTCCGGAGCTTGTGCTCCAGGTCTTCCATGGCAAGCTCCTGTCCGATGAACCGGAACAGGCGCTCATCCAGGAAATCCTCTTCGATCAGCGTTGCATTGTGATAGATGTAATAACTCAGTTCTTCCGCAGAATACAGCATGATCCCGAGCTCCTGCACATAATACGGCTCGTTCACCTGCCTGTTCCTGCACAGCAGTACACTGCCCATAACGACCTCCGGGGCTCCCGGCCCCTCAGATGTTGATATCTTTTCTGATCACGATTCCCGAGGAAGGGAAGATCTCTCCGAATCCGAGATCCCTTACCCGGATCGTCAGCAGATCCTCTTCCGAAAAGGAAAGGATCACTTCGGTCCGTGTCGTCTTGTTCGGCCGCTCCGGAAATTCGTCCAGACTGACGTTCACTTTTTCCGCATGCGGAAGACCGTATCTCCGGACAAAGAACGTAAGCGCTTCCGTCCCGTCGGGGATCAGCTCCACGCTCGTACGCGCCTCATACCAGTTCGTCCCCATCTCCGTCAGCACCAGCTTCTCGGGGCGTCCATCGTAGCGGACATCCATCTCCACCGAAGCCTTCGTCCGGCCTTCGCACATGAAAACATACGGAAATGCTGTCTCCTCCTTCCGGGCATCCGCAGCAGCCACCGCCGCACCGGATGCAAAGATATGCTGTCCGGCAAACACCTTGCGCTTAAAGCACACCTTTTTCAGGAAGCCCGGCGCCCAGTCCGTGGAAACGAATCCCTTTCCTGTCAGGATCACCGACGAGATGATCTTTTTCGCGAGCAGCCTGTCCGCACAGGACGTAAGGATCGAATCGCCCATATGTTCTCCGGAAGCGGAATCCAGCACATTCAGGCTGAAGCCCTCCTCCAGCTTTTCCTTTGCCGCTTCGACCACCTGCGGATTGCGCCCCCGGACGACCCGCATTTCATAATAATCCAGTCCGTCATCCGTGAGGTCGAAAAGACTGACGCTGTTTGCCCAGACATCCTTCGGTCTGGACAGGACATAGTACAGGAAGCTTTCGCTGTGGCTCAGGATCCTGACCCGGTCTCTGCCCACGCCCAGTCTTTCGGCGATCCGGATCAGCATATCCAGCACATTGCCGGAGAGCTTCCGGAGCGTGAAGACCAGGCTGTCCACGGTCTCGCTCATAAAACGGCTGGCGGTCATGTCCATCAGCTGCTTGATGAACCGGTACAGCAGTTCCTCGGCCGAATACCGTACGCCTTCGATCGTCGCGCTGCCTTCCTGTTCGGCCATCCGGATCAGCTTGTCAGCCACCACGCCTTCGTTGAACAGCGCCCGCTTATAGGCTTCCTCGCCCACGAACCAGATGTCGGCTCTCTTTTTCTTGCAGATCATCGTGGGAATCAGACAGGAAGCATCCTCCCGCGAGAGCATGAGCGCTTCTGTCTCCCTGCCCGCGGGTTCACAGACACATACCTGGCTGTAATCATCGCACAGATCTATTCCAATTAACAATCCCATAATCAGTACCCGTTCGCGTTCATTCGGAAAGCGAGAACATTTCGGTCACCCATGTATCGCGCGCCGCGTAGTCCATCACCCGCTGCTGCCACTCCTGCACATACCGGCCGGACCGCACGGTATTCTGGAGACGGTTGAGCTCTGCAAAACGGCTGCGGTCCTTTGCATCCGAAGCAGTTCCGCGGATGCTGCCGGCTGCGGCGGTATCGCCGCTTTCATCCGTGATCTCATACAGAAGTTCATCGCCTTCAAACAGCAGCACCGGTTTCACATAGATCCCGGGGAATACCTCGGGGATCATCATCCGCAGCGGCGTGCGGTCTTTTCTGTCCGGAAGCAGTGTCATCGTGACTGTCAGATGCCGGTCTGCACGCCCGTGATATTCGATGATCTCTCTGTGACGGATCTCCTCCGGAAGCCGGATCTTGCCGGCCAGCTTCTTCATAAAGGAAAAGATCCTGCCCTCCCTGTAGAAACGGTCCATGAGCCGCATGCAGAGTCCGCTCTCCTCCGGAAGAAGGGCATCCTTCATCGCATAGTACTTGACGAGCGCAAGCTCCATGATATCGGACGCGTCATCTTTTTCCGTCTTCTCGGTACATACCTCGGCATAACGGAAGACATATTCACCGGCTGGCTCATCCTGACGGAAGTAGCCGGCGCATTTCGTAACATAATAAGCCTTCAGGAGCAGCGGTTCGGTATTCTCCTGGCGCATATAGATCCGGAAGACATCATCCATTCCCGCGCGTTCTCCCGAGAACAGCATCTGGGCCAGAAGACGCTCGGCCATATCCGACAGGTTGACATTTTTTTCAGATGCCGCAAGCAGTACCGGCTGCATATCCGCACTCGCCGCATTGTAATGCGTGCACAGATATTCCAGGATCAGATCCGTTGCCTGTCCCTGCATGAAAAGATATCTGCACAGATCGACCAGCAGTTCATCTTTCGTAAAGAAACCGCTCTGGATGGAATGCTCTGCGAAGGATTTCAAGCTCATGATCGGCAGTTCCCGGTAGCCGACACGGTTGATCTGTCCGGCTGCCTCGGACAGCCGGTTCATCCGGATCAGCAGTTCCGTCAGCTTCAGGCGCTGTTCTCTCCGGACGCCGCTGTAGCGGACACAGGAAAGCAGTTCCTCTTCTCTCGGCTCACTCCTTCGGATCGCGGAATCGACGATCGCTTTGGTAAGCTCTCTCCGGAATGCCTTTGTCAGGCCGCCCTCGTAATCCAGTTCCTTCCGCAGCAGACGGATATCCGCCTCCGATCTGCGGTCGGACGCAAGGATCTTCAGGCACTCCTTGATCCGGAGCATATGGTGCTTCGGACTGAGCTCGAAGCATCTGGCTTCCAGAGTCTTCGTATGCTCCATCAGGACACGGGCCGTACGGATATCTCCGCTTCTCCGGTTTCCGTCCGCATCCACAAACAGCAGCACCGCTCTGTCGGAATAGACCGGCAGCACTGCCGTGCCGTTCACAAGTCTTGCGGAATATTCCGCATCCGTCTCTCCGTATGCGATGACCGCCTCCTGATAAGAAGGATCGTCGCACCAGATCTCTCTGGCATTCAGGATATCCGGCAGAACAGCTGCCGAACGTTCATTGATATCGTCCGTCTCCAGCAGTCTTTCGTACAGGAATGCCATCTCACGGTCTGTCCAGCCCGAGAGTACGGAAGTCCGCACGAAATTCCGCATGGGTTCCCTGTAGGCGTCCATGATCTGCCGGTCTTTTTCATAATGCTCGAACAGATCATTGTAAAGGAGCGCCTGTGAGGACGGATCCCTGGGGCTGTTATAGCTGAAGTACAGAACGATCTCCCGGGGCAGCGGTTCTTTGTGGTCCCGCGGAGCCGTGTACAGATAATAATCATACAGCCGCGTCAGCCGGATATCGTGCTCGACGCCCAGCTTATACCATGTAAACTCGGCAGGATCGCGGATCTCCGCCTTGATCAGCAACGCGCATATGGCGGACAGCACCTCGTCCGATTTCACATTCTCATAAAGCAGCTTCATAATACGGATCAGTTCCGCCGTATCAGCTGCCGTATTCATCGCCATGGAAGCGATATAGCCGGCTGTCTCCGGAAGGATAAAGCCGCGTCTCGCGCCGTCCGCGACCGCCTGGCAGGTAAAATCATCCAGCCCCCGGATAATATCCGGGTGACGGTTATAGATCCGCACCGCTTCCAGATACAGGAAAGGACTTCTGCTCCCTCTGCGGTAGTAATTTTCAAGCTCCGCCAGGCACTCTCTCGGCCTGCTGTTCATGCCTTCATCCAGATGAAGCAGCAGCAGGAACATGAACAGGGTCTCCTTGTTCAGTTCGCCGAAATGCCGCAGGATCTTGATCAGCGTTTCCTTCTTTTCCCAGCTTTCCGTTGCCAGTGCTTCGAGATAAAGGAATGCGCAGTAGGCATCCGGATCCTCTCTTCTTGCCGCCTGGATCTCCCGCTCCGCATCCTCCAGGATCAGGAGTGCGACCTCCCTGTCCTCTTTCCAGAGGCTGATCGCCGCACGGTAGAGCTTCTCAATGCTGCCGGGCTCCGAATCTCCGGTCATATCCTCCCACAGATGCTGCAGGCGCTCGATCAATT
>CACZPA010000039.1 GCA_902782895.1 uncultured Eubacteriales bacterium | reverse complement strand
GGATCCTTCTTCACGCGGGACAGTTTACGCGCGGCAGAAGCGTATTCCGCGGCGCCGCCTTCGTGGGTGGTGCTGTCCATCGTGCCCATAAATACGTCGTTGTAGAACATGTATTTCTCCGCGTTGTAGATCTTCAGATCCTTGCGGCTGCGCACACCGGCGGGAGCGTTATCTGTCCCCGGAAGATCCAGCAGCATGAACTGCTTGAACGGAATGCCGTATTTCTTCTCAAAACCTTCTTCAATTGCGGCGCGGGAGGTCTCGCCCTCAGCGCATTTCGCCGCATAATAGAGGGCCGGCAGCAGGGAGAAAACAGATCCTTCGCCGCCGTCGTCGCCCCACAGCGTCAGGAAAACATCCTGTACACCTTCGTTGCGGCAGGCCTCGATCGCGGCTTTGGTCGCCTCAATGCTGTAGCGGTTGTGCGGAGCAAAACCGGTCCAGGTCCACAGCCCGCCGGCGAACCAGCTCTTGTCCTTGATGCGGTTATGCGCTTCGAGCATTTTTTCGTAGCGCTTGCGGTCTGTGGAGTAGTAGTCCCAATAGACGAGGCGAACATTATCGGGAATCATCGCGCGGATCTCGTCCGTAACATTGATTTTGTCGGAATAATACTCGCCTCCAGTCGCGATGCGGAAGAACATATCGCCCCACATGATGGTCTCAAAGCCGTATTTCTTGGCGATCTCCGCGACGCGCGCCAGATGCTTGACAAGGATCTCATGACGATCCTTCAGTCCATGCAGCTGCAGGTATTTGCCCAGGCCTACCATGTGCGCTTCATCCATGCCGATATGGACCAGACGGGTCGTGAAGGTCTCCGCCAATGAAGCAAACATCGCGTCGATCAGTTCATATGTTCCTTCGTCTTCTGCAAGCAGGATCGGGCCGAAGTCCTGAATCTTGCGATACTGCGGCCAGCGCATGATCGCGTTCAGGTGTGCGAGCGTCTGGATGCATGGAATCAGCTCCACACCATGATCCAGCGCGTAGCTGTCGAGTTCCCGCAGTTCCATCTGGCTGTAGCGGCCGCGGAAATGTCCGAAATAAGGATGTCCGGGAATCTCATAAGTGTCTTCGGAATAGAGCATCAGTGAATTATAGCCGAGGTCGGAAGAGATATCGATCCATTTCTTAACGGCATCCACGGTCAGAACCGCGTTACGGGAAACGTCGATCATCGTTCCAAAATGACGGAAAGGTATATTGCTCATAATACTACTGCCTCCCTGATTGTTTTTTTAACGGACTGATTTGCCTGTATTATAAGCCATTTCCGCTGAAAAAGCAATCCATCGCAGCGGAATTCTCCAGATAAAAATACGTAAAAAGACGTTAAAATCCTCCAAGTCTCCGAAAAAAACACTTGCATTCCGAAAAGAGCTGTGCTATAATATCTTACGTTCTAAGACGTGCAGCTGTGGCGGAATTGGTAGACGCGTTAGACTAAGGATCTAATGCCCAATTAGCGGCCTGCGAGTTCGAGTCTCGCCAGCTGCACTAATAAAGGCCGGTAGGGTAACCCGCCGGCTTTTTGTTGCCGTGCGTCGGGAAAGAATCTTCGATTCAATGCTAAGTTATAACTGAACTGGGACGCCAGTCGGACAGCCTTTATAATGCGATGTCCGACTGGCGTTTTCCAGTTCAGTTACGCAACTTTGCTTCGAAGATTCTTTCCCGACTATGCAAATATGAAGGCAAAAGTCCCCCGGCAGCCTTTAAAATGAGCTGCCGGGGGACTTTCCGTTCAGATAAACTCTCTCTTATTTTGTACCAAACAATCTGTCTCCCGCATCGCCAAGACCAGGCGTAATGTACCCGATGCTGTTCAGCTCCTTATCGCATCCGATGCAATAAACATGTACATCAGGATGTACGGCTTCGAGGGCTTTTACACCGGGCTCGCAGACGACAAGGCACATGATTTTGATGTCTTTGACACCGTCAGCTTTCAGCTTGGAGACTGCGTCGATCAGGGATCCGCCTGTCGCGAGCATCGGCTCGGTGATGATAACGGTGCGTTTGTCGATGTCCTTGGGCATCTTGTAATAGTAGGTTACGGGCTGCAGGGTCTCTTCATTACGATAGAGGCCGATATGGCCGACCTTCGCGGTCGGAATAACGTCCAGCACACCGTCGACCATGCCGAGTCCTGCGCGCAGGATCGGGACGATGGCGACCTTTTTGCCGGAAAGCTCATATGCGGTTGTTTTGGCGATCGGTGTCTCGATCTCGACCGGCTCAAGCGGGAAATCTCTCGTAATCTCGTAAGTCATCAGCATGCCGACTTCGCGGGTGATCTGACGGAACTCACGTGTTCCGGTATCCTTACGGCGAAGAATGGAGAGCTTGTGTTGCAGCAGCGGATGATCCAACTGAGTTAAGATTGACATATAAGAGTTACCTCCGATCTGTATTTTTTATTAGTCTACACTTTTTGGGACAGATTGTCAATATTTTCCTGCGGCGAATCCGGACCACGATTCGAACCGTGAATCCGGACCGCAGAGGAGGGGATTGACGTAACACGGGAATCCGTCTATAATAATATCCACACTAAACGAAACGGAGGAGACTCAGCCGATGCTTCGTATCTGGGGTAAGATGATGAAAGGCAGCCACATGCTGCGGGATGTGGTCGGCGCCAATGATAATACCGCAATGGACAATTTCGCACGGGTAGAGGATTGTCTGGATCAGATCTGTCAGGAATTTGATCTGCCGCGCCCGATCTGGATGGAGAAGAATATACAGGATCTGAACCGCTTCGGCAAAACCGAATTCCGACAGGACAGTTTTGTCGAACACATCCCCTTCCAGTATCTGGAGATTGAAATCATCGAGATGGAGAAATAAGTATGACAACAGATGTATGGGCATCAATTCTGGAAGAGGACGAAAAGAATCTGCTGCGGCAGATGTGCCGGATCCCGGCGCCGTCCGGCCATGAAGAGAAACGTGCGGAGGCCGTCGCGAAGTGGCTTGCAGAGCATGATGTGCCGTCAACGACTGACGCGGCCGGCAACGTCCGGGTCGCTTTTGGCAGCGGGGATCCCGTACAGGTGATCAACGCGCATATGGACGTGGTTTTTCCGGACATGGATGAGCTCCCGCTGCGCGAAGACAAGGAGCGCCTGTATGCCCCGGGCATCGGGGACGATACCGCGAATCTTTGTGTGCTGATGGAAGCGGCCATGGTCGCGCGGAGAGAGCATTGGACGCCGCGAAAAGGGACAGTTCTCCTGGTCTTCGGTACAGGGGAAGAGGGCCTCGGCAATTTGAAGGGTACCCGTGAGATCATGAAAGAGTACGGCACCCGTGTAGAGTCCTGGATCGCGCTGGACGGCGGGCTTGCCGGCATCGTGAATCGGGCTGTCGGTTCAC
The DNA here is from genome assembly GCA_902782895.1 of uncultured Eubacteriales bacterium. Taxonomy (GTDB): domain Bacteria; phylum Bacillota; class Clostridia; order Lachnospirales; family Bianqueaceae; genus RUG12817. The sequence goes on along the minus strand of CACZPA010000039.1, from coordinate 4,545 downwards.
ACCGTTACAGGATTACGGTACGGACAGAGGGCGGTCATTCCTATGGGAATTTCGGCCGGACAAACGCGATCGCCAAGCTGGCGGAGATTATCAATACGCTGTATCAGACGAAGCTCCCGCGGGAAGGCTATACGACCTATAATGTCGGCCTGATCGAGGGGGGAACGTCTGTCAACGCGATCGCGCAGCACGCGGAGATGCTGTATGAATACCGTTCGGAGCGCATCGATAATCTGGCCTATATGGAACAGAATCTGAAGAGAGTCCTGACGGCCGCGGCGCCGCACGGAGAAGACATTTCCTGCGAAAGGATCGGGGAGAGACCGGGGCAGGGCAATGTAAATCCGCTCGCACAGGAACTTTTGGAGGAGCGCTGCATCAGACGTATGCTGCAGTATAACGGTGGAATCGAGCCGTCCCGCGGGGCGGGCTCTACGGACTGCAATATTCCGCTGTCGATGGGGATACCGGCGGTCTGCTTCGGCTGTTATCGCGGCAAGGGCGCGCATACCCGTGAAGAATTCGTGGAGATCGACAGTCTTGCGCCGGGCCTGCATCTGGGCCTCAAGATTGTCGAGGACGCGTTTACAAGAAGTTGGGAGGATGGAGAATGATACAGGCAGTATGTTTTGATCTGGATGGGACGCTGTGGGATTCCGCGGAGACGGTCACCGCGTCCTGGAATGAAGTACTCAAGGAGCAGGGATTCAACCGGAAGCTGTCGGTAAGCGATCAGCATTCCGTCATGGGGAAGCTCCCCGCTGATATTGTAAAGAAGCTGTTTCCGGAGATGGATCCGGAAGCCGGAATGAAGCTTTTTGACGACTGTGTGACCCGGGAAAACGAGTGGCTCGCGCGAATGGGAGGCCGTCTGTATCCGAAGGTGACGGAGACGCTTGCGATTCTGCACGGTAAGTACAGACTGTATATCGTCAGCAATTGTAATGACGGCTATGTGGAATCATTCCTGACCGCGCATAAACTGTGGTCTTATTTCGATGACTATGAGTATTTCGGCAGGACACAGAAGCCGAAGGGACAGAACATCCGTCTGGTTCTGGAGCGGAATCATGTATCGAGCGGTGTGTATGTCGGCGATACGGATATGGACGAAGCGGCAGCCTACGAAGCCGGTGTGCCTTTTATTCACGCGGCTTATGGGTTCGGAAAGCCTAAACGCAAGGTGCCGGCGATAAAGCAGTTCGCGGACCTGCCGGTGCTGCTGACGAAACTCTAAAACTCATATAAAGAGAAGTCAGCAACTATAAAAGCAAACAGAACTCCCCCGCAAAAACAGTTGCAAGCAAAAGGTTTTTGCGGGGGAGCCGTTTGCTTTTACCAGAAGTTTTTCTCTTTGTATGGGACGACAGAGCTTCGTCAGCGGCATCGGCAGTATTGCAGTGCGTGTTTTTTTGTTCATTTGATGGTATCAGGTCAACATAAAAAGTCCTCCTTCGCAAAACCTTTTGCTTGCAACCAGTTTTGCGAAGGAGGACTCTTTTATGGTGCATCAAAGAACGATGTAACCCTCTTCATCCGCCTGAATCGGCAGGACTTCCATCAGGTCCGTAATGCACAGCGCGAGTGGAATCCCGGTCCAGCAGAATGCTGTATAGATCAGTCCGAGCTTCCATCTGCCCTGGTAGTACCGATGACCGCCGGCCCAGCCGAGGAAGAGCATGAACCACAGGTAGTTCTTCTTCTTGAAACGGTGACGGCCTTTGAGGCTTTCCTTCCAGCGCAGAAAGCGCCAGATGGGACCCCATACGCCGTAGGTCTGTTCTTCCAGACCTGCCGCGTTCTGGGCGGCCTGTTTCTCAAAGTCCAGCTCCATCAGCTGTTTAGCCTGCGTGGATTCTCCCTTCAGATCGTCCATCACAGGAGCGGTTTTATTACGGTCGGACATCGGATTCTCCTTTATTTACTGTGCTTTTTTCGCAAGGGCCTCAGCCTTGATTCTCGCGATCTCGTCCTGAATCTCAGCCATCTTCTCCTTGGTCAGCGGATAAAACTTCATCGCGACGACGTTCAGAATCCAGCCTATCACGGGCATTCCGATGAAGCAGATCAGGGTAGCGATCAGAAGAGAATTGGAATACGGAGTAGCTTCGGTGGGAAGCGCGTCCTTGAAGCCGATCGCCGCGTAGACAACTGCAACAAAGGTAGAAGCCAGAGAGGAGATCAGCTTGTCGACGAAGCTGAACAGGGTACCCATCAGACCGGGAACGTAACGGCCGGTACGGTATACTTCGTAGTCGGCGCAGTCAGCGGTCATCGGGATAACGATGTTACCGGACAGCTGGGAGAAGCCTTTCATCGCGATATAGATCACGACGAAAGCGACACCCATCAGATTCCAGCTGGATCCCTTGAAGAGGTTGCCCCATGTCGCGAGCTTGGTAAGCTGGAAGGTCGGCAGCGTCATGCCGGAGGTATGGCCGAGACAGATCAGAACGGTCAGCAGAGCAGCCGTAACCAGAGAACCCCAGGTACCGACCAGCAAGCACTGTTTCTGTCCCATCTTACGGGCGATGAAGCCGATACCCAGAATGCCGAACAGGGCAACCGGAATACCGGTAATAGCGGAAACAGAACCGGACAGAGCATAGCTTCCGAAGATAACGCCGTACAGAGCCATGGTAACGGCTGCGTTACCGGTAGCGCTCATCGCGAGCTTATCGGAAGAAGCGGCCAGAACCAGCATCTGGATTCCACGGTTGTGGGCCAGAACGTCAGCGTAATCCTTGAATTTGATGCGCTCGACTTTGCCAAGTCCATAGTATTTCTCACGGTCCTTGCGCCACAGAGCGGCGATCGCGAGAATCGCGAAAACAGCGGAGATGGCGCCGATGACAAGCTGTGCGTGCTGCCACATCGCGGGATTGTAGAATCCGGAAAGAACCTGAACGCCGTCCTTGACTTCGATAACCCTCTGCAGGGAAGGATTCTGGGCCAGCAGAGCGTTAAGCTTCTCGGCAGCGTTAGCGGATGTCAGCGTGAAGTTGGGCAGCAGGGTACCGGACAGGTATACCGGCCAGAACACGCTCATCAGAAGAACGTTGTAGGTAGCGTCGAACATCGTGAAGATGGGGCGCTGCTTCGGGTCATTGGTAAGGCAGGTCTGTGCGGACTTGGTAACGACACACTGGAAGGTGTAGCCGATAATGTAGACCGCATACATCAGGATGAACGCGATGAAACGTCCGCCGCTCGGGATCAGCGGGATAAAGCGGAACATGATGAACGTCATCGCGAACAGGATCAGGTTACCGATCAGAATGAACGGACGGTTCTTACCGAACTTGGTATTGGTGTTGTCGACGACCATACCGATGAAAGGATCCGTCACGCCGTCCCATACACGCATGATGGTAACGATACTTCCGGCCAGAACGGCGCCAACGCCGACGATACCGACCAGGAAATAAGAGATGGAGGCCACTAAAATCATGTAGGCATTGGTAGATGTGTTATTCAGCGCATAGCAGCCGATTTCCCACAATCTCGCACGATGTGTACCGGTCTTAGGGTCATCCAGTGGTAATTTGGACATGTTTCTTCCCTCCTAAGAAAGAGTAGTATTGGTACAATTTTATCACTTCTCGAAGATAAGTAAAGTGCAAATAATGCCTTTTATCATTGCAAATCGTCCCATAGTATGGTATAGTTATAGTAACACAATAGAGAGTCAGGGATCATGCCATGGAATTCGATATCCGTTATAGAAGCTATACCTTTAAGCACAGCTATTCCGCGACTCCTGATATGGATGAAGAGCGGTTCAAGGAGCATTATCATACCTCTTATGAGATCCTCTATCTGGTACAGGGAGACGCCGATCTGCTGCTGCAGAATACCCGTTATACGATCAAGCCCGGATCTTTGCTGATCATTAAACCGGGAGAGTATCATAATATCCTTTTCCGGTCGGACGCTCCGTATGAGAGATACGTAATCCGGATCGATCCGATGAACCTGCACCGCAATATGCCGAGACTGCTTTCGCATACCAAATCAGTCTATAATATCTCCGGGACACCGATTGAATATGAATTCCGCCAGATGGATCAGCATATCGCGTCCGTTCATCCGGACGTGCGGGTGGATGCCTGCCTCGGATCGCTATATCTGATTCTGTCCTATCTGACAAGCTCCGACAATCTGATCCAGCAGGCCGATTACGTAAACGAAGATTTCCGGCAGATCCTTGACTATATCGATTCTCATATCGCGGAGATTCATTCAACAGAGGACCTGACCAAGGGCATGCACATGTCCAAATCCACACTGTACAGATTCTTTTCCATGCAGATGAAAATACCTGTCATGACCTATATCCGTACACAGAAATGTCTGCTGGCGCGAAATTATCTGCTGGAAGGCGTTTCTCCCACAGAAGTGTCCACACGCCTCGGATTCACGCATTATTCATCCTTCTACCGCGATTATCAGCAGATTTTTCATACTTCTCCGGGAAACAACCGGGAATAATAAAGCCGTACATTTACCGTTAAGCGGGCGCTGAGTAGTTCCGGCAACCGGCAT
>CACZPA010000038.1 GCA_902782895.1 uncultured Eubacteriales bacterium | reverse complement strand
GCCGACGTGGCCGGCTCATAATTCTCAAATGTGTCGACGTTCTCGACGACCTGGTCATAGGTCGACATGCCCGACAGAATGACGCTCACCTCCGGCAGCGACTGCAGCCAGCGCAGCGCCCACTTCGCCGCCGAATCCTCCAGACGCAGCGCGCGGAGCTTGGCCATTTCCGTCTCCGGCAGATTCGCGAGCCGCCCGCCGCGGATGCCCTCCATGACGACGACCTTCAGCCCGTGCTTCACGATCACATCGTACTTGGCCTTCGCGTCCTGCAGTTTCCAGTCCAGATAGTTCAACTGGATCTGCACGAACTCAAAAATGCCTTCATATTGTGTCAGGAAACGGTCGATCGTCTCGGCCGTGCCGTGCGCGGAAAAGCCCAGATGGCGGATCTTGCCCTCGGCTTTTTTCTGCAGCAGGTACGGAACGATGCCGACCTCCTCGTCCAGATACATGGCGATGCTCTTTTCGTTCACATTGTGCAGCAGATAGAAGTCAAAATAGTCCACCTGGCATTTGCGCAGCTGCTCGTTGAAAACTCCGTCCACGGTGGAATCCGGCCGTCCCGCGAGCCCCGCTGTGAAATGCAGCACGCCGTTTCCGATATGTTCGCACATATGTCCGGGGAATTTGGACGCCAGATACCAGGTGTCGCGCGGATATTTTTTCAGCGCCTGCCCGATGAAATTCTCCGATTCTCCGCCATGATAGCGGTATGCTGTGTCATAATAATTAATACCGTGTGCATAAGCATAATCAATGATCGCCTGCGCCTTCGCGTAATCGATCGCCGACTCCGGCTGCCCCTCGATGACCGGCAGACGCATATTGCCCATACCGAGCAGAGATACTTCTACATTGCTGATTTTACGATACTGCATAATGTTGCCCCCCTTAACTGATTACTATGTCGTCATGACTATTTGTTCTTACGACTTCTTTTGTATACAGTATAAACCGAAACGGCGCGAAAGGCAAGGCTTGATCCGATATATCTGTTTTTGTATTTTTATGGTTAGAGAGGCTTAACATCTGTCAGCATTTGTGTTATGATGGAGTGGACTCATTATGGAAAGAGACCGCGCCATGCTTGATATTTTCGAATTTAAGAGCTGCACCAGAACCGAGACGCTGCTTGCCGTGCCCGGTACCGATCTGAAGATGCCCGCGACCGTGATCCACGGCGCTCATCCCGGCGAAAAAATCCTGATCACAAGCGGCATTCATGCTGCGGAATACGTGGCGATCGTTGCGGGCATGGAGCTTGCCCGCCGTCTGGATCCCGCGGATGTTTCGGGGACAGTTATCATTATCCATCCGGTGAATGTCTCCGGACTTATCCGTCATACGAGTCTCGTTCCGGAGGACGGCAAAAATCTGAATTCCGTCTATCCGGGCAAGCCGGACGGTACGACCGCTGAGCGGATCGCCTGGTTTATCACGAGCGAGCTGTATCCCCACATCTATTGTTATATCGATCTTCACGGCGGCTGCCAATGTGTCTTTCGACGCGGTCGCCAATGCAGCTGCCGACGTGGCTACCTCCGAAGACGCCATCGATCTGCGTGACGTCTACGACCTGAAAAGCGAGCTGGACGGCTGCTGGTTCCCGGCGCTTCAGGCCGGAGACTGGTTCCGCAAAGGCGACAAGCTGGGACATATCACGGATTTCTTCGGCAATATCCGCCAGGCCGTGCTTGCCCCGGAAGATGGCGTGATCCTCTACCAGAACTGCTGTCTCGGCATCGCCAAGGGCGCCAGCCCGATGGTATATGGGCGTGAGATCCGGCCCCACTGAATCGCCAAAACGGCAAAAGCAGAATTATGAAAGAAATCGACCAGTTTTTCTGCTCATCAGGGATGCAGAAGCAGAAAATCAGATGATCTGGATCGGTTTTTCTGCTTATTGGAGATCATGAAGCAGAAACCCGAATGATCTGGATCGGTTTTTCTGCTTTTGAAATGTCAGCGAGCAGAAAATCTTTATGATTCCGGGTTGATTTCTGCTTCACATATCGATCTGCAGGGTTAGACAGCAGAAAAACGGGGGAAATTGGAGCTATTTTCTGCTTCTCGCCTTCCGGCTTGTCTCAAAGCGAGCACCGCTGTCCGGGTCTGCATTGATAGCTGCCCGAGGCAGCTCTGACTCGCACCTTACACATGTAAAAAAGCTTCCAGCCGGATTCTCCCCGGCCAGAAGCCTTTTGTTATGCCGCGCCTACGTGCAAGATGCCAACATACAAATTGCCACCGCACAAACCGCGAAAACGCGCGGCATCTGCTGATTCAATTCTTTCACTTACCCTGCCAGGTACTCGTCAACCGCGCCCTGATAGATCTCGCAGTAAGTATCTACGCCGGCTCCGGTGAGGCGTTCTTCCATGGAAGCCCACGCTTCATCCGTTACACCGTGCATGATCATATCGGCAACAGCTTCGTCGTAAATCGCCTCGATATTCGCGAACAGCTGCGCGATTTCCGCGGACTGATCCGGGCTGAGTGTAATGCCGTTGTTGATAATGCCAAACGGATACTTTTCAGCATATCCGTTCTCCTCATAGAACGTGTTGTACTCGATACGCTCTACGCGGTAATCCGGCTGTACAAATGTGTTGTTGTAATACCATGCGGGCAGGTAATACAAGCCATTGGTACCCAGCGCGTACTTCTTGTTGCCCTGGTCGCCTTCCGGTCCGAGCTCACACTTCATCTCGTCATTCCAGCTCCACAGAGTGTCTTCCGGTCCGTAGAAAGTCTCATACATGCACTGATCGCACATCATATAATCGATCCACTTAGCGGAAACTTCCGGATTCTTGTTCTGAGAGGTGAAATAACCGGCTGTGGTAGCCGCGCCGATCGAAGTCTGGTTCTTGAAGGAATATCCCTCAGCCGTGATCGGCTTCAGCCATACAAGATCGTTCTCCAGCAGATCCCAGCCCATGGATTTCAGTCTGTGGCAGGTCGCCATACCGATAACGGTGTGCTCTCCGGCCGCGTCCCAGGTCTTATTGTAGGTCGCGATCTTGGAGTTTGTGTCCTGTGTGATGTTCTTCTGATCCATCAGGCCTTCCGCGTACATGGTCGCCAGATACTCGACCGCTTCACGGTAGCCATTCTCAAACGGCATGAACTGGACCTTTCCATCGTCGTCAATGCGTACGTGCTTCGCATTCTCCGGAATGCCCCACGCGTTGAAGATATTGGTAGTCATCTCGTCGAAAGTCGCCTCGTATCCGATCTCATCGGCCGGATCTCCGTTGCCGTTCGCATCCTGCGCGATGAAAGCACGCAGAACGTCCAGCAGCTCGTCCGTCGTCGTCGGCATTTCCAGATTCAGGTTGTCCAGCCAGGTCTTGTTGATGAACCAGGTGCCGTTCAGACGGCAGCCGTCATCCGCGATCTTGGCAAAACCGTACATCTTGCCGTCGGAATTGATAATGGACTTCCAGGTGTCCTTTTCGCCGTCCAGACGCGCCTTATAGACCGGCATGTACTGCAGCAGGTCATCCAGAGGCATCAGGATCTTCTGATCTACACCGTAGATCTCGGTGTCGAGCTTCTCAACACCTGACAGGATCATGTCAGAGTATTCGTCGGAAGCGAACATCAGCGTAATCTGTGTGGACCAGTCGCTGCGCTGAATCTGCGTATAATCAACCTTAACGCCGGTGTCTTCCTCCGCCTTTGTTACATACCACAGTCCATCCAGCGTGATCGGATGATCATCACGGATGCACTGCAGCGCGGTCAGCGTGACGCTTCCGTCGCTTACGATCGGAAGAGCCATCGTTGTGCCGTCCCAGTTTGTCAGCAGTGTACGATCACTGTTGATTCTGCTTCCATTGTCCTCAGCTACAGGCTCCGCCACGGATTCCTCAGCCTTGCTTTCCTCAGCCTTGCTTTCCTCGGCCTTGCTTTCCTCCGCCTTACTGGCCTCAGCCTTGCTCTCTTCAGTCTTACTGGCCTCCGTCTTACTGGACTCAGCCTTGCTGGATTCCGTCTTGCCGCCGTTTCCGCCGCTGCAGCCAGCAAGCAGAGAAACAGCCATTACGATTGCAAGAACAGACGCCATAAACTTTTTCATAGCTTGTCCCATCTCCTTTGTATTTTTGTTACTATATCAAAGCCTTATCGGCTCGGATATCTGATTCAAAAAGCCTTATTTTACGATAAACTCCGCCTTGGGCTCGTGTGCTTTTTCCATGTAGGAAACCAGAAGCTTGCGCAGCTGGGCGCGCACATCGGCGTACTTCGGGTCATCCACCAGATTTGTCCGCTCATGCGGATCATTCTTCAGGTCATACAGCTTATCCTCTTCATAGACATCGCTGTAAGCCTGCGTGTGGTCGAATACCGGTGCTTTGACCGCGTATTTCCAGTCCTTGGTCCGTACGGTGCGCGCGGTCTGGACCTCGCTGATCTGCGCGTATACGGACTCCGGCCACCCTTCTTCCTGACCCGTCACGAGACGGCGCATCGAATTGCCCATGAAAGCGTCCGGGATCTCGAGCCCTGCGCAGTCCAGCAGCGTCGGTGCCACGTCGATCAGACTGACCAACTGGCTGACCTTATGTCCGCCCATGAAATCTCCGCCCCACGCGATCATCGGAACATGCAGGCTCGCGTCCTCGCAGGAGCGCTTGTATTCCGCGTTGCGGGTCTTGAAGTGGCTGCCGTGGTCGCTGGAATAGAAGAAAATCGTGTCGTCCTTCATACCCATCGCCTCCAGCGTGTCCATCAGGCGGCCGACGTTTTCGTCGAGGTCATGGCACTGCCCCAGATAATCCGGGAAATTCTCGCGCCAGTCGCCCTGCGTCCCGACCAGATCGCCCGGAACTTCGTAATTCTTGAAGCGTTCCTTGCTGCCGTCCGGGCCCTCGTAGACACCGTGATCATTCTGATGATGCGGCTCAAGCTGCGAAATGAACAGGAAGAAGGGCTGTCTCTCGCCGGTTTCCTCTTCTTTGGCCTTATGGCGGTGCAGGAAATCGATCGCGTAATTGTTGATCGCGTCTGCGCGGTATCCGTAGAAATCTCGACGGTTCATGTCCCCGTCGAAAACATAGCCATTATAGCCATGGCTGGTCCATTCGAGCGCGTCCGCGGCCACCCAGTCCTTGTATCCGCCCCGGCGCGCCTCCGGAACCGCGATGGTCCGGTAATTGCTGCCGTTTGTCGAGGCCAGATGCCATTTACCGCAGTAGGCCGTCTGATAGCCCGCCTGGTTGAAACGCTTTGCGATCGTGTCCGCGTCCTCCGGCAGAATCCTGTGGTTAGTGAAAACACCGATCTGCGTCGCGTAGAGCCCGGACTGAATGCAGGCCCGCGCAGGTCCGCACACCGGCTGGCAGGTAAACGCGTTTTCAAAAAGTGTCCCCTCCGCCGCGAGTCTGTCCAGATTGGGCGTGACCGGCAGCTTCTGGCCATAACAGCCCATCGTATCCCAGCGCTGCTGATCTGTAAAATAGAAGATTATGTTAGGACGATCCGACATAGTAGATCCCTCCTTTTGTAGGTATTGCCGTTCAGTTGTATGTGTTGCGGTTGTTGCCTATGTTTTATGTATTATAGCACTTTAAGGCGGCGCGGTCAAGGAAAGAAACGAGTCCGGATTATTCCGGACAAGTCCGGACAGCGCTGACAGCAGCCTTCGTTAAAAAGTGCAGTTCTGACAGCAGTCCGTTTTAGGCCGGGCAGTTCTGTCCCCGGCTTGACAGTTGCGGCCGGCGGATTTACAATTGGATATATGTAATTCTCAAGCAACGGGAGGCCAAGCCATGCGATCCCTATCTTTCCTGATCAAGCCAGCTTCCAGCATCTGCAACCTTCGCTGCAGGTACTGTTTTTATGCGGATGAGGCGGAGAACCGCATGCGGTCCAGCGCAGGCGTGATGACCGAGGCGACAGCGGATCTGTTGCTTGACGAAGCTTATTCCACCATCGACCGGAACGGCTATATCAGCTTTATGTTTCAGGGCGGCGAACCGACCGCGGCCGGGCTGCCTTTCTTCCGGCATTTCGCGGCAAAAGCCCGTGAGAAAAAGCCTCCGCGTGTGCAGATCAGCTTTGCGATCCAGACAAACGGGACACTTCTCGACGACGAATGGGCAGAGTTTCTTCGTGAGGAGGGATTCCTGGTCGGGCTGTCGATCGACGGATTCAAGGACGCGCACGACCTCTACCGGCTGGACGCGGCGGGAAAAGGTACCTGGAACCGTGTACTGCGGGCGTCCCAGCTTCTCACCAAGCATCATGTCGAATTCAATGCGCTTTGCGTCGTGACCGGCCGCGTTGCGCGCAGTCCCGAGCTTACCTACCGCACGCTGAAAAAGCTTGGCTTCCGCTATATGCAGTTCATCGCGTGCCTGGACCCGATCGGACCGGAAAGCGGTCAGGATCCCTCCGACACGGAATTCAGAAATGCCCCGATCGTCCACATCCGCGGCGGGGAGCCCTATTCGCTCACACCCGCGGCTTACGGGACATTTCTCTGCGATCTTTTCGACCTCTGGTACCGCGACTGGCAGAACGGCGACTATCACAGTGTGCGGCTTTTCGAAGACTATGTGCACATCCTGCTCGGTGACAACGCCAGCACCTGTGCGACCTGCGGCCGCTGCGGCTCCTATCTCGTCGTTGAAGGGGACGGATCTCTGTATCCGTGTGATTTTTTTGCGCTTGACAAATGGCTGATCGGGAAGCTCGGCGACAAGCCGCTTGCGGAGCTCGCTGACGGCGAAGTTGCCCGCGCCTTCCTCCAGTGGGGCACAGAAAAACCAGCCGAATGCGCGACGTGCCGTTACAGCGGGATCTGCAACGGTGGCTGCAAAAACGACTGGTTCGCTGACGAATCGGGTGTTCACAATTATTATTGCTCCGCTTTCACCGCCCTGCTCGACCACGCGATCGATCGGATGCAGGAGATCGCGCTGGCGGAGAGACGGATGAGAGGAAGGTAAAAAATTAGGTTGATTTTTACCTATTTTTTGATATGCTATACGTGTAGACGTTAACAAACGGATCGGCATTTATGTGATGCTCTCTTTTCTGGAAATGAACGGCATAAGAATTCATTGCACAGATGAAGAACTGGTTCATATCGTACTCTCCGTTGCAGACGGCAGCATGAATTATAAAAGCCTTCTGAATTGGGTAATTGAACACGAAAGCTAAAAACGGCGTGAATACTGGGAGCATATCAGGGTTTTCCCCAGTATTCACGCCGTTTTGATTTGTTCATTTACAGAATTTCCGCCGTTGCAGGCAGATCTCCGCTTATTTACACCGTATGCCCTTTGGCCTTGATCACGTCGATCACGGAATCCACGTATTTCTCGCAGATCTCGTCACTGCCGGCCTCAACCATCACGCGGATGACGGGCTCGGTGCCGCTCTCGCGCACCAGAATACGTCCCTCGTCGCCCAGCTCATCGGCAACTTTCTTCACCGCGGCCTGTACGTCAGGATCATTCTGCGCATCCGGCTTGGACTTCACGCGCACATTCTTCAGCACCTGCGGATAGAACACCACGGGGGCCGCGAGCTCGCTCATGGTCTTGCCGCGGGCCAGCATGACCTCCATCAGCTTC
>CACZPA010000037.1 GCA_902782895.1 uncultured Eubacteriales bacterium | reverse complement strand
GCGACCGTTGATTTGGCCGTGCCCGGGCTGCCCGCGTACACCATGTGCATGGGCAAGGCCTGATGATCAAGGGCTTTTTTCTTTCTCCGCTCTCTCTCGATGATCTCCGCCGCGATAATGGCATCGATCTGTTTTTTCACAAGATCAAGACCGATCAGCTCCTGCAGCTTTTCATAGGAAGATTTCCCGGAAGCGTCCCTCTCCAGCGCAAAATCCCCGGTGGGATCATAATCATAAGCCTGGAGGATATTCCGGTTCACGCACCAGGGCTCGAACTGTTCGTAAGCGGTGAGCACATCGGTCTGCGTAAAACTGTCGCCGGGATAGCGTTTCAGGAAGGCCGCGGCCTGTCCGGAATACTCGGAGTATTCGGATTTGCCGATCAGATACTTCATGTAGCGGATCGCCGTCCGCCTGTTGCCTCTACCCTCGCGCAGCAGGACAGGAATCGCGTATTTGTTCAGGTTCGGCAGGATCTGATAGGAGAACCCCGGATGATCGATATTGTAGGTGAAGATAAACAGGCATTCGTTGCGGTACTGTTTGAACAGATTCTCCAGATACCGGCTCGTCATGACATATTCCGTCGGGCTGTTCCCGAAATGCTCCGTGAGATCGATCACAATCGCGCCGCCGTAATTGTTCTCGATAATGTCCGCGAGGTGATTGTTCTTCTCATACAGATCCGGATGAATGCTGCTGACCGATTCGATCCGGCGACTTTTGACGCGGCCTGCGAGCAGCAGGTTCTGCATGAGCGCGTCCGTCATATCCCGGGCTGCCTCCGCACTGCCGGCCGCGATGACATAATGGACCATGTTCTGGACATTTCCGGAGATGTTCGCGTGCTCTTCGATATTCGCAAGCTCCGCAAGGAAGCTTTTGTCATAAATCTCGTGCCGGACGGCGGGGACGTTCTGAGCGATCCTTTCCGCGAAGTCATAGCAGGATTTATCGGGATCATAGCAATTGTACCCGTCAAAAAACCACTCGGACCTCCGGTCGTTCGCTACGTCGCGCAGTCCGCTGACATAGCCGCGTCTCTTGCCTTCCAGATAATAATCAAAAAACTGATACATGGTAATCTCGGCCGGCTCGTTTGCGGACTTGCGGATGGAAAACACCTTGCTCAGCATCTTCAGGACGGACCCGAGCGCGTCCTCAAAAGTGTCCCTCTTTTCATCGTACGAAAAAACGGCCTGGATCACATCGTTCTCTTCCTTATAGATCAGAAAAGAAAGTGTGCTTTTCCTGTTTTTGTATATGTATTTGTTGACAGCTCCAATCGCGCTGTCGTAATCGTATTCTCTTACGTTAATAATCGCTTTCTCACGGATTTCATCTTCATTGGATCGAAACGCAAGCTGATAATATCGCATGGATGGGTCTCCTCCTTTTCTTTGTCTGACTTTGGGCAAGCGGCGCGGCCGCTTTCTCGGGCCGTCAGCCGCGGGCTGCTTTATCTGGCCGGCGCAAGCTGCTTTATCGGCCGGCGCGGCAGTTAATCAGGCGCGGCGGTTAGTCCGCCGCTGCCGCTGTCAGTCTCTCGGCCGAAAGAACGCGGGCGATCTTGATGGCCTCCCGCAGTTTTACCGGCAGAATTTTCTGTCTGATAACGGGCGTGTAGCCCTGTTCTTCGATGATGAATCTGACAGTTTCAGGATCGGTATTCAGCAGATCTACCGTAACGTCGTAGGTGTCAAAATTCAGGACCTTGCTGCGGCTGTAATGGACCGTAGCACAGCCGGTAACGGTCAGACCGGTTTTATTCCAGTGGCTGCCAAGCGATTTGGGAAGCTTGATTTTAGCGCCGCCGGCAGACAGATACAGGGATGTGGGGGCCTTGACGGAAGCGGCTTTAGCGATAGCGGACAGATAGGTCTTTTCAAATTCATTACCAATAAAATCAAACAAATTCATATACATATACATCAACCTCCCATCAATTTATCAATGCAATAACAGCATAACAACTTGAAAAATGAAAGTAAACAAAAAACGGGCAGATATTTTTAGGACGTCCCATATGTACAGATTTTTGGACATATAAAAACCACTGAACCATAACTGCTGGTCAGTGATACGCTGCCTCAGCGGTTCAGTGGTTTTTCAGACATGTATTTCCTGTAGGCCTTGTTCTGTCCTTTCCTGCGGCCGGCCGGACTTTTGTTTTATTTTGCGCGTATTTTCAGCCCGCGCAGAATCTCTTCATTAAACTCGCGCAGGACGCCTTTCGGGCTGACTTCATCCAGAAGCTCTGTCATCTTGAGTACCTGCTCATCGGTCAGCTTCTTATTGCCTGTGATATTGCGCAGCTTTGTGCCTACGACATACAGCCGGATATCTTCCAGGCTCCTGCTCTCCGTCTCCATTCTGCGAACAATTCCACTGGAATTCGCGAAACGGATCATATCCTTATTGATCAGCGCATAGGATAATTTACCGTCTTTATCCAGGTATTTCTCGACGACCTTCTGATATTCCGCGCTGTCAACAACAGACTCCTCGGCCTTTTCGGCTGCCGGAACCGGCTCTTCAACAATCTTTTCCTCTGTCTGTGTCACACTGCCAAGCTTTCTGTATGGAAGGCCACTCGTCAGTGCCATAGCCTCCTGAAAAGCTTCCTGGGGGTATTTTTTCTTAGGTGTGTTAGATGCAGGGATCGCCTCTCCGGAGGTTTTACTAATGGAGGCAATACCGGGCTGATCCACGCCTTTCCTGATAATAACGATTCCGGAGCCGCCTGAAGGCAGTTTCCGACGATAGGCGAATCCTTCTATAACGCTTAACTCGACTATACTGGTTCTGATCATCCTGTGTCCCACCTTTCCCTGATATGTAATATGTTGTGTTTCTTGTGTATATTATAACATACCCGGGAGCCTCATACAACGGGCTGATCCGTCCCCCAAACATTACATTTCTGCAATGAAAAGCCCGTTACTTTCCGTTATTTCTCCAATTTCTGGCTTCTTCCAGCAGCCGAGTGATGATCCCGGCCTTCCCGGCCGTATACTCGCTCCGGGAATTCTGATATCTCCGGGAAAGCTCTGCCTTGACCGCTTCGTATTCTCTGGCTGCGGCCTCATGTGTGTTCAGATAGTCCCGCAGATTCAGATAGTTTGCCCATTCGTCCTGTCCGTAAGGGATCACATGCACATGATGGGTGATGACGTCGTTTTCAATATCTCCGGCCGAGAACAACAGCTCTCTGGGCCATTCATCCTTGCGCAGGATAAACTGACACGCCGCAAGCGCTTCAGTCCTCTCCAGCACCTTCTGATAATCGATCACTCCGACCGCGATGTCCAGAATCGGTTTTGCCAAGATCGCCGGAACAGCCGTGCTGCCGACATGCTGTACGTCAGCCGCGATCCCCGGAAGCGCTTTTTGAATCGTCCTGCAGGCATCCTGCGCCATCACGTCCCACTCCGGCTGATGCGTCTCCAACCGCACCGTCCCGCGCTTCAGGCCAATGGAAAACACATCCGATTCCATCACTTCATAACCCGCGCCGCGTTCTTCTTTGGCCCGGCGCCAGTAACCGTTATACTCTTGCGCCGTAAGTGTCCCGCCG
>CACZPA010000036.1 GCA_902782895.1 uncultured Eubacteriales bacterium | reverse complement strand
GTTTCTTCCTTGCCGCCGACCATAACGGAAAGCGTACCGTCGATCGCCTTGGGCTCGCCGCCGGAAACCGGAGCGTCCAGCATGTCGATGCCTTTCTCCGCGAGAGCAGCGCCGATCTTGCGGGATTCTACGGGGTCGATGGAACTCATATCGATCAGAACTGTCCCTTCCTTAGCCTTGGCGATGATGCCGTCCTCAGACAGCGCGACCTCGCGCACCTGCGGGCTGTTGGGAACCATCGTGATGATAACGTCAGAAACCGCCGCGACCTCAGCCGTGCTGAAGGCTTCCTGCGCGCCGCATTCCGCTACTTCGTGAGCGGCCGCCTGATTGCGGTCGTAAACGATCAGATCATAACCTGCTTTGACAAGATTCTTACTCATGGGCTTGCCCATGATTCCAAGTCCGATAAAACCGATTTTCATAGGATGAACTCCTTCCTTTCTGTTTCAATACTGATCTAATTATAGAAGATTTGCGGGATGATTTCAAGTCTTATCTTGTAATTATCGGCAAATTCGGGTATAATGAATAAAATGCCTGAACATGTTCAGATGAAGTAGAGGTGTATTCTATGTCAGAACCTATATATATCAGAATCAAGCCGGAGGATAACGTTGCGATTGCGGTGCGCAAGATCGCGGCCGGGACCGAGATCATGCCCGGTATCGTTACAAGAGAGGAAATCCCGCAGGCGCATAAGATCGCGCTGCAGGACATTCCCAAGGGCGGCGCAATCGTCCGTTATGGCGTTATTCTGGGCTATGCGCTGCTGGACATCCCTTGCGGGGGATGGATCAACGAGCATATGCTGGAGCTTCCGGTGCCTCCGGATGTCGATCATATGGAATACGGAACCAATATCCGGACGGATCTGCCGAAGCCGCAGCGGACCACATGGATGGGATACCGCAATGCCGAGGGCTATGCCGGCACCCGTAATTATCTTGGAATCGTCACGACCGTGCAGTGTGTCGAAGGCGTTGTGAACGTTGCGGTAGAGCGGATCCGTGAAGATCTGCTGCCCAAGTATCCGCATGTGGACGATGTTGTCGCGATCAATCACGCTTATGGATGCGGTGTTGCGATCAACGCGCCGGAGGCGAAAGTGCCGATCCGCGCGCTGACCAATATCTGCAAGCACCCGAATTTCGGCGGAGAGCTGATGGTCATCAGCCTCGGCTGCGAAAAGCTGCAGCCGGAGATGATCACGGACCGTACCGATGCGGACCATCTGATCGTTCTGCAGAACTACAAGGGCTTTGAGAATATGGTGCAGGCGATCCTCGATATGGCGGACAGGAAGCTGGCAGAACTGAACGAGCGGCGCAGAGAGGAGCTTCCGCTTTCCGACCTTCTGATCGGCATGCAGTGCGGCGGCAGCGACGCTTTCTCCGGCGTGACGGCCAATCCGTCCGCGGGATACGCTTCGGACATGCTGGTTGCGGGCGGCGCTACGGTTATGTTCTCCGAGGTGACGGAGGTACGCGACGGCGTGCATCTGCTCGCGGAGCGCTGCGTGAGCAAAGAGGTCTGTGACAGACTCTCCGAGGAGATGAAGTGGTACGACAATTATCTGGCGGAGGGTCAGGTTGACAGAAGCGCGAATCCGACGCCCGGCAATAAGAAAGGCGGTCTTTCCAATATTATCGAGAAGGCGATGGGCTCCATCGCCAAGTCCGGCACCGCTCCGATCGTCGAGGTGCTTTCTCCGGCCCAGCGTCCGTCCAAGAAGGGCCTGATCTACGCCGCGACGCCGGCGAGCGATATCGTCTGCGGACCGTCGCAGCTGGCCTCCGGTATTACGCTGCAGGTCTTCATGACGGGCCGCGGTACGCCTTACGGCATGGCCGCCGCGCCGGTCATCAAGGTATGCTCCAGGACGGATATGAAAGAGCTCTGGCCGGATCTGATCGATATCAACTGCGGCACGATCGCGGAAGGCAAGCAGACACTGGAGGAGAAAGGCACGGAGCTTTTCAACTGTATTCTGGACACGGCTGAGGGCAAATACAAGCCGTACGCGGAAGGGTACAAACTGAACAATTACATGTGCTTCTTTAATCCGGCACCGATTACCTGATCCGGGAGGCATTTTCAGTGAGCAGAAACAAGAACAGGAGATCTTCCGGGAATCTGGCCTATCGCCTCATTTACATCGTTATCCTCGCGATCTTTGTATATGTCGGCGTGCAGTCCTTTTTCCTGGCGAGATCGGATAAAACGACTTATGTGACGGCCGAAAGCGGCAGCCTGCAGAATATTCTGGAATATACAGGCGTTATCACGCGTCAGGAACAGGTGGTCTATTCCTCCGCGGCGGGAGCCTGTGAGTATCTGTATCCGGCAAGCAGACATGTTTCCAAAGGGACGGTAGTCTGCTCCATACTGGATCCGGATTACGGAACGCTGCTGAAAGAAAAAGTCAGCGAGCTGTATCAGGAGATGCTGCGGGAGGCCGGAACCGGCGAGTACGCCGGCGAGTTCGCCAAGCTGAACGAGACGGTCGTATCCGAGCTGACGGATTATACGCTTGGCAAGAGCGGTTCCGCGATGGGACGGCTTTACGAGCTGAAGGCCAATGTGCAGCAGACGCTTGGCGAGCGCGGGAATATCTTCATGATGTCGCAGAATGAGCGCGTCAAGGCGCTTCTGGCGGAGCAGGGCGTCTATGAAGACAAGATGGATGAAGACAGTGTAGAGGTCAGCGTGCCCTATGCGGGCATGATCTGCTATACCCACGACGGATACGAAGGATGGACGGCAGAACAGGTCACACCGGCTTTTGCCGAGGAGTATACCGGAAGCTATGAGACGATCGCTTCCAACCTGCAGAAAGTCAAAAACGGCGATCCGCTGTACCGGCTGGTGACCGGCGAGAACTGGGAGATCACTTTCTTCGCGAGAGAAGCCGACGGCCGGGAATGGGAAGAAGGGGACACGGTTTCCTTCTATATCGGAACACGGGAAGTATCCGGTACGGTCAGCAAAATCACGAATGTCAGCGGCGGAATCAAGGTTGTCATCAGCATGGATTCCTGGCTGGAAGAATACGCGGATACGCGGCTTGTATCGGTCCGGTTTATCCGGGGCGGTCAGACCGGCATTAAGATTCCGATTTCCTGCATCCGTACGCAGACCTATTACAGAATTCCGGAGTCCTATCGTTACAAATCGGGGGACAGATCCGGTATCATGGTCAGAAACGGAAGCGGCGACAGCTTCTATCCGGTGACTTTTGCCTGGGAAGAGACCACGGAGAACGGAGAGATCTATCTCTATTTCCGTCTGCCGGAGGGCGTTTCGGACGGAGCGAAAATCCTGCAGCACGGGACGACATCGACGCTTTCTCTCGGCGATGCACGGGAGCTTTCCTACGTATGTACGGTTAACGGCGGTTATCAGGAGGAGAAGGTCGTGCAGATTCTGTCGCAGTCGGATGCCTACGCGGTCGTGGAAGGCATCAAGCTCTACGACAGAGTGCTGGTACCGTAACATTGACAAATGAACGGAAACGTTGCATAATAAATCGACATTGTGCAGAAAGGATCAGAAAATGAGCAAGCTGGATACTTTATTATCGAAAATCGGTTGGTCGTCTGTTCCGGCTGAAGAGCAGGAAACATACAAAGAGCCCAAGAGCGCGGTCTATTCTCCGTCCGGAGCCTATCGCGGGAATTCCGACTCGGAGATCCATTTTACATTTGACGAGCCGGAGGGCAATATCGTGCGGAGCAGCGTGCCGCGGACCCGTCCGCAGGAGAGCTACACGGAAGATCATTCTGCTTCCGGAGCCAAGGTCGTGTATCTGCATGCCAGTGTTCAGATGGAAGTCGTCGTCGCGAGCCCGGAGTCTTTTGACGAGGCGAAAGGCATCTCGGACGATCTGCGCAACAACAAGCCTGTCGTGATCAATCTGGAGTTTGTCGAGCATCCGATCGCGCAGAGGATCACGGATTTCCTGTGCGGTGCGTGCTATGCGATGGGCGGCAATGTACAGCAGATCGCGGACAAGATTTACATGATCGCGCCGGGCAACGTCGATATCGCGGCCAGCCCGGATTTCCGCAAAACACTGCAGAACGAGAGCGGACTTGTTTTCCCGTGGGGCAGAGAACAGTAAGAGGATCGGTACAATTCTACAGTAATGGATATCAAAGATACCAGAACGCTTGAAAACCATTTTGCGGATCTTGCGGCGCGGGCGGAGCGGACGGGCTATCCGCAGTTCACGGATTTTCTGGATACCGCGGAGCAGGATGTGCTTACCCGCATGCAGAAAAAATTCACGCCTGTCCGGGTTGCTTTAAGCGGAGGATATGAAGGGGCGGAGAGGCGGATCGCGTCTTTCTGTCCTTCTTTTATGCAGGATGAAGAGGTCTATTATCCGTATGTGTGTCTGAAAATCGGACTCGCGGATTCGCGCTTCCTCAAGAAAAAGCCGCAGCACCGGGATTATCTCGGGGCGGTTCTCGGGTGCGGGATCGAGCGGAAAATGACCGGAGACATTCTGGTCGTGGAGGACGGAGCGGTTATCTTCCTGATGGAGGAGATGGAGGGTTTCCTGACAGAGTCTCTGACCGGAGTCGGAGCTTCTGACGTGAAGATCGAGCCCTTCACAGGAGATCCGGATCAGCTGGGCGGAGAGGGCAAGGAAGTCGTCATCAGTGTGGCGTCGCTGCGTCTGGACGCGGTTCTGGCGCATGGATTCGGCGCGAGCCGGGGTGACGCGGCGGACTGGATCCGCCAGGGAAGAGTGCAGATCAATCACCGTCCCTGTACGAAGGCAGACACTGTCATCGCAGAGGGACAGATTCTGACCGTGCGCGGCCGCGGCAGGCTTAAAATCGGCGAGCAGAAGGGCGTTTCCAAATCCGGCAGGATTCAGATTACGGCCCGGCGTTTCGCGTAGAAAGATAAAGGAGGATGGGATCGTGGATACAGATATGCGTACCCGCAGAATCCTGCAGATTGTGTTTTTTGTCGTAGGGGCAGCGCTTCTTACGATTGCGGATTATGAGATCAAACAGTGGGCATTAAGGTCCCTTCAGGGCAAGCCGGCCGTGGATGTGCTTCCGGGCGTTTTCCGCTTCTCTTATGTGGAAAACAGGGGTGCGGCGTTTGGCATTTTCCAGGGGAAATCGCTGATACTCGGTATTTTTTCGGTTATTGTCGGACTTTTGATCGCCTATCTGTATTTCAAGGTGACACCGGAGCCGAAGAACTGGCTGCTCGAGCTCTCGCTGCTCCTGATCTTTGCCGGAGCGGCCGGCAATCAGATCGACCGGCTGCGGCAGGGATTTGTCGTCGATATGTTTGAATTCTACTGGTTCACATTCCCGGTATTCAATTTCGCGGATACCTTGATTACGATCGGCGCGATCCTCTTTGGACTGTCGGCGATCCTTCGTCCAAAAGCGCTGGATCAGCTCTTTGAGGGCCGCAAAAAAGACACGCAGACTGAGCCGGCTGGCCAGGACATCGCTATTGGCCAGGATAACACAGCCGGTCAGAACATCGCGGTCGACCAGGACAACACAACCGGCCAGGACGAAAAGGATAACGAGAATGGATGAGGTTATTCGCGTACGGGCGGAAGCGGCCGATGAAGGCGCAAGGCTCGACAAGTTCCTCGCGGAAGCGGCTCCGGAACTATCGCGCAGCCGGATACAGAAGCTGCTTGACGAAGGACGCATTACCTCCGCGGCGGTTCTTGCCGGTGCCAGCGGGAAAAACAGGACAGAGCTGAAAGCAAGGGATAAGGTGCATGCGGGCGATCTGTACGTGATTTCGCTGCCTGAGCCGCAGGCACTGGAAGTGCAGGCAGAGGATATCCCGCTGGACATCGTTTATGAAGACGAGGACCTCGTTGTTCTGAACAAGCCGAAGGGGATGGTGGTGCATCCGGCTCCGGGCAACGAATCGGGAACACTGGTCAACGCGTTGCTGTATCATTTTGGGGACAGTTTATCCGGCATCAACGGCGTGCAGCGTCCGGGGATTGTTCACCGGATCGATAAAGACACCGCCGGACTGCTTGTTGTCTGCAAAACGGACCGGGCCCATCGCGGGATGGCGGAGATGCTTGCGGTCCATGATATTGAGAGGGCATACCACGCGATCGTATACGGCAATTTTCAGCAGGACGAGGGAACCGTAGACGCGCCGATCGGCCGGGATCCGCGCGACCGGAAGCGGATGGCCATCTGTGAGGACGGTAGGAGAGCAGTTACACATTACCGGGTCATCGAGCGGTTCGGCAATTTCACGTATATCGAGGCAAGGCTTGAAACCGGCCGTACACACCAAATCCGCGTGCATATGCGCAGCATCGGACATCCGCTGCTCGGGGATCCGGTATATGGACCGAAGGAGCTGCCCAGAATCCCGGGGATCAAGGCAGCGGATCTGGACGGTCAGATGCTGGTAGCAAAGGTACTTGGATTCGTACATCCGATCACCGGCGAAGAGATGCGTTTTGAGACGGATCTGCCGGACAGTTTCCAGCGGGTGCTGGACGCGTTACGGAAAGGAAGATAACATGCAGGCGAGAGAACAGCTGCGGGAGTGGCTTCTGGAAAGCAAAAAGGCCGTTTTTTTTGGCGGCGCGGGAGTTTCGACGGAGAGCGGGATCCCGGATTTCCGTTCGGAGAATGGGATCTACAGGACGGTCAGCAAGTACGGCGTACGGCCGGAGGAGATCCTTTCGCACACGTATTTTGTCTATTATCCGGAGAGGTTTTACGAGTATTACCGCGAAAACCTGATCTATCCGGACGCGGAGCCCAACGCGGCGCACAAGGGGCTTGCATATTGGGAAAAAACCGGCCATCTGAGAGCCGTCGTGACACAGAATATCGACGGGCTGCACCAGAAGGCCGGCAGTCAGAATGTCTATGAACTGCATGGATCCACGCTTCGCAATTATTGTCTGAAATGCAAGCGTAAATATGGACTGGAGATCATTACGGAGACGCAGGGCGTTCCGGTCTGCCCGCATTGCGGGGGACAGATCCGCCCGGACGTCGTACTGTATGAAGAAGGTCTGGACGAAAAAGTCCTCTCCGGCAGCGTGAAAGCGATCGAGCACGCGGATCTTCTGATCGTCGGCGGCACGTCGCTCGCGGTCTATCCCGCGGCAGGGCTGATCCGGTATTTCCGCGGCAGTCATCTCGTGCTGATCAACAGGGACGCGACACCGTATGACAGAGAAGCGGATCTCGTGATCCATGAAAATATCGGCGAGGTCTTCGCCGATATCAGCCACGATTAGAGTTAAGAGAGGGAGAAAACACGCGGGTCGGTTTTCATCGAATCATCACAAAATGAGAGAACCGTTGTTTTTGATGAATGAACCCAGGCCATGACAGCCTGGGTTTTTGCTACTGATTTTTACTGCTTAAGGCAGCAGTTACAGATTCGGAATCACCAGTTCCCACAGCTTCTCGAGCAAAAGCTGCATTTTGCCGGTATTGCCGTTGTAACAGATGACGGCGTCCTTGTAAGGTATTACGAAGCACCCTTGTGTCGCGGCGCCGGAGGCGCGGTAGCAGTCATGCCGGGCCATCCAGAACTGATAGCCGTATCCCAGTGACTTGTCCGGGAAAAATCCGGCGTCGTCGGTCCGGATCTTGAAGGTTGTCGCTTCTTTAACCCATTCCGCCGGTACAAGCTGGCGGCCGTTATACTTGCCGCCGTCAAGCAGCATCCGTCCGAATGCCAGACTGTCCTCGGTACGCAGATGCAGACCGGAAGCTCCGAGAGGATATCCGGCGGGGCAGCGATCCCACTCGGGCGTGGGAATTCCAAGATACGGGAACAGCCTTTCATCGAGGTATTCCAGCAGATCCTGTCCGGTATATTTGGAAATCAGACGGGACAGCAGATAGGTGCAGCCGTTGTCATAAACGAATTTCTCGCCGGGAGCACGGTCTGGCGCGGCAGACATAAAAGCCCGCACCCAGTCCGGATCCTCGACTTCCTTGAACTGGTCGTTGGTTTTCTCCTCCGCGCGGCGGCCGAGCAGCAGGGGATTGTCGTGGCCGGCGGACATGGTCAGCAGATGCTGTACCGTAGTCGCAGCCTTGTAAGGATGGACGTCGGACGGCGTATGCTCCGGGAAAAGATCGACCAGCTTGTCGTCGAGCCCGAAGCAGCCTTCG
>CACZPA010000035.1 GCA_902782895.1 uncultured Eubacteriales bacterium | reverse complement strand
GCGAACCGCTCTTGATCACCGCGCCCATGCTTTTTTCCTCGATCGTGGAGAGTCCGCCGGCAAAATTGCCTGGACTGACGGAGTACTGTCTCACGGATTTGCAGTAGTCCAGTGCTTTATCATAGGTGAATTGCAGCTCCGCGCGCGCCTTATCGTTAGCGGCGCGTTCCGTCAGCAGACGGTCCAGCCCGATCGCCTCGACGATCTCCTCAAAGATCGCCGTGCCGCCAAGATCGACCAGCCTGTCGTAGAAACGTCCCACAACGACATTGCCCGCCAACCCGCTTGTATAGTCCGATCCGCCGCACTCCGCGCCGATTACGAGATCGCGCATTGTCATCTCCGCGCGCGGCGTTGCTTTAAGATCCTCCAGAGCCTGCCGGACCCAGGCGACGCCCTTCTCCACAGAAGGCCGTGTCCCGCCTTCGTTCTGAATAAAGAACCACGACGCAGGCTTACCTTCCTTGCCCGCGATATCGGCCAGCCACTCCGGCTGGATGTATTCGCAGCCGAGTCCCACGGCCAGAACCGCGCCGACATTGGGATGCCGGATCAGGCTGATCAGCAGATTCACCGCGTACTGATTGTCCGTACATCCGTCAAAACCAACCAGCTCTACGTCGGGATGGTTCGCCTCCTGCACGATCCGCTGTGCCACGAATTCCGCGCATTTCACGGTGTAGATGACCAGTACCCGGTTGCGGATGCCAAGCCGTCCGTCCTGCCGCAGATAGCCTTGCCATTTCAAATCTTCCATCCGAACATCCTCACTCATATTTTGTATCCTTCGGGGCGCCCGTCACAGCGTCCAGATGGCTGGACCTCTCGTCATACAGGCTGTGCATGACATGCAGATGCACCCAGCTGCCACGGGGGATTGCGGCCGTTGCCTGACCAATCACGACGCCGTATTTGATGATAGCCTCACCCGGCGCGATATCGCGCAGAGCAATCTTATGGCCTGTCGGAATATCCGTCACTGCAAGGATACGTTCCATCGTTCTGTCGCCGAGGATCCGCGCCTCCGTCCCTGCCGAAACCGCTGTCAGCGCCGTCGCGACATTATCATCCGTATGGATCTGAAAAACCTTTGCCTCTTCCATCACAGGATCCCGAACTCCGCGAAAGCCTGCGTCGCGGACATGCCTCCCTCAATGGCTTTGCGGACTTTTTTCTCACCGCTCGCCTTGATCAGCGCTTTCTCCAGCACTTCGTCCTGAATCTCCCGCGGAATGATCAGCACACCGTCGATATCGCCGAAAACCAGATCTCCGTCGTGGATCGTGACCTGCCCGATCTCGATCGTGCAGCGGAAATCGCAGACATACGTGCGGATCGAGGAATCCTGTGCCCAGGTCGCGCTGCAGAATACCGGGAAATTCTGCGAAAGTACCTGTGGTGTGTCGCGGCTGAAGCCGTCCAGCACCGCGCCGACCGCGCCGCGTGCCTTTGCCGTGGCGGTCAGGAGCTCTCCCCAGAGCGCGCTGTTATGCGCACCGGTCGCGACATAGATTTCGTTCGGTTTCAACTGATCCAGCGCTTCCGTCAGATATCCGAAAGGCTTCTTCGGCGCTTCGAAGACGTCGTTTTCGAGAATCGTGCAGGCGTATCCCGCAAGCTTCAGCCGGTTGTCCGGCTCACTCCGGTCGATATAGGCATCCGCCGGCACCAGTGCCTCCAGCGGTTTGATCTCCGGCGGCAGGAACTGATGGCTGTAGCCCATCTGGTCCAGAATATCGCCGACGACCGGCGTATAGAGCTTCTCTTTCATCAAATCGAACATTTCGGTATCGTTTTTCCACTGTGCCATGATATCCGTCCCCCTTGGGTTATTTGTTTTCGTTATAATAAATCTCGGTAAAAGGATCCGCAATTTCCCGGGACCCGTCCGTTACGCGCACTGTAACATCCTCCATCCGCAGATTCGCGATATTCTGTATCGTTCCGTAGGTGCGGCAATCGATCTGCACGTCCCGCAGCGTCATATCCAGAATCGGCACTTCGGGAAATCCGTTGATCAGGATCGCCTCGCAGTCTCCCTCAAAATCCTTCGTCAAGACAGCGTGCACATTGCTGATCGTAAAGTCCTCGAGAACCGTCGGCGGGATCTCATCCGGCACCGGCGCCATGAGCTTCTTCCAGCGATCCGGGATCTCGCCCGTGTAGTCCTCGGGGACCGTACAGGTATTGTATTTGCGGAACCAGTCCAGCTGAATACAGATCGGATGCCGCACATCAGTCATCTCAATGTTGTCGAAAAGGATCTTCCGGATATAGCCTTTGCGCTTGTAATTGGACTTGACGGTGATCGCGGCTTCCGTACCGAAGAACTGCACGTTCTCGACCGTAATGTCCTCGACCCCGCCCGACACTTCGCTGCCGAGCGCGATGCCGTATCCTTCGTAGAATCTGCAGTTCCGGATCCGAACCCGCTCGCAGGGGATATTCACGCGAAGTCCGTCCGAATCCCGGCCGGATTTAATGCTGATATTGTCGTCATGCACGTGAATCTCGCAGTTCTCGATCAGTACGTCTCTGCTGGAATCGATGTCGATTCCGTCCGTACTGGGTCCTAAGACGCTTGGACAAAGGATCTTCACCCCGTCAATATGCACGTGATCGCTGTAAAAAACATGCAGATTCCAGAAACCGCCCTGCTCCAGTGTGAAATCCCGCAGCTTGATATCTTCGCTGTTGCTGACCACAACGCTGCGAAGCCGCATTGCATCATAGTCCGTAGCCCAGCGGAGTCCGCGCGGTTCATACTCCGCGAGCAGTCCGCCTTTCAGATCTGTCCCCCAGAATTTGGCCCACCAGTACGGGCCCTGGCAATTGATCACGCCCTTGCCTCGAACCGTCACATGCTTCTGCCTGCTGCAATTCAGAAGGCCCGGATACCAGTCCATTTCCACACCGGCGATCCTTGTGGGGACGATCGGATACTGGCTTTCATCCGTCGTCGCGAGCAGCGTCGCGCCTTCCTCCAGCACGAATTCCATTTCACTGCCCAGATACAGCGCGGCTGTAAGATATGTCCCTTTCTCGACGATCACGGAACCTTTCTCCGCCGCCGCACGGTCGATCAGATCCTGCAGCTGCGCGGTCACAAGCGTCGCACCGGTATTGTCGATCCCATATTCCGAGGTTCTGAATACGTTCATGTGTTTCTTCTCCTTGTGTTTATCCCAGTGTTACATCCAATACCATCATCACGACAAAACCGATGCTGAAAGCGATCGTGCCCCAGTTGGAATGCTTCCCTTCGGACATCTCCGGGATCAGCTCCTCGACAACGACGTAGAACATCGCGCCGGCCGCGAAGGCAAGCAGGTACGGAAGCAGTGAGGTGATCAGTGAGGATGCGAGGATCGTGACCAGCGCCGCGACAGGCTCAACCGCACCGGAAAGCACTCCGTACCAGAAGGTTTTCGGCTTGGCCATGCCTTCGGCCCGGAGCGGCATTGAGACGATCGCGCCCTCCGGGAAGTTCTGGATCGCGATACCGAGCGACGTCCCGATAAACGGTAAAAGGATTCCTCCGATGACCTGTAAATCCATGTCCGGTCCTCCTCTCCTCCAGTTGACATCTATCTATTGCAATTATAACAGAAACCGTCCGCGATAGACGGAAAAAATCTGTTTTTTGTGTAAATATTTCTCCGGCGG
>CACZPA010000034.1 GCA_902782895.1 uncultured Eubacteriales bacterium | reverse complement strand
CGTAAGCCGTCTGCCTTTTGCCGTCATGGCCAAGCCCGTCGGATCCTTCTGTAATCTGCGGTGCTGCTACTGCTATTATCTGAAAGCGGATGAGCAGCATCCGATCGGGCTGGAGTATCTGATGAGCGACGAGATCCTTGAGAAATTCATCCGGGAATATATCCGGAACAACCCGGCGCAGACGATCCCCTTCACCTGGCATGGAGGGGAGCCTGCTCTTGCCGGGCTTTCCTTTTTCCGGCGGGCAGTCGAGCTGCAGCGCAAATATCTGCCCGAAGGCAAAACCGTCTGGAACAATCTGCAGACAAACGGGACACTGCTCACGGAGGAGTGGTGTTCTTTTCTTGCGGAAAATCACTGGGACGTGGGCCTGAGCATCGACGGCAGCGCGGCCGTGCACGATAAATACCGCCGCGACGCCGGCGGCGCCGGGACATTTGAACGTGTCCGTGAAGCCTGTCTGCAGCTGAAACGCCACGGTGTCCTGCCGGATCTGCTCTGTACGGTCACGGTGGATTCCGCCGCGGATCCGCTGGCGGTCTACCGAGGATTACGTGAATTGGACACCGGATGGATCCAGTTCATCCCGATCGTACGCTGGATCAAGGACGATGGCAGCATCCGTGATACGGCCGAGGATGCTGGCCTGACCTCTGACAGGGCGGAGCTTGCCGGGCTGAGGCCTACGTTCTCCTCCCAGGCCTCACATTCCTCACCGGTCACGCCGGAATCCGTCACCGGCAGGATGTTCGGCGATTTCCTGTGCAAAGTATTTGACGAATGGGTCGCGCAGGATATCGGGCGGATCGATGTACAACTCTTTGCGGAGACTTGTGAAATGATTGCTGGAGGCACACCACGACTCTGTACGCTGGGCGAGACCTGCGGACGGGTCCTGGTGCTCGAATCCGACGGATCCGTCTATGCCTGCGACCATTTTGTACAGCCGGAGTACAAGCTGGGAAATATCCTGGGCCGGAACCTTGCTGAGCTTGCCGATCTGCCGGAGCAGCTTGCCTTTGGCCGCGCCAAGCGAGATGTCCTGCCGGTCAAATGCCGCCAGTGTCCCTGGCTGCGCCTGTGCCACGGCGGCTGTCTGAAGGACCGGTATCTGCCGATATCCTCTTCCGCACCGATCCATTGGCTCTGCGAGGGTTACGAAATGTTCTATGCTCACGCCGTCCCGGATCTGACGGCTCTGGCAGGTTTTCTCCGTCAGGGGATGCGTCCCGCGGAGGCTGCCGCCGCAATGCGGAGCCGTAAGGCCTCTCTCTGGAAGGGCATCGGCCGCAACGATCCCTGTCCCTGCGGCAGCGGCAAGAAGTTCAAGAACTGTCACGGCCGGAATCTATAGGAGCACCTCATGAATCAACTTTTCTTAAACCGGATCCGGCTGAACAAGGCGGATATCGACCCTCGCCGCTATCCTTTCAACATCAGATGTCTGCAGGGTTTTGACGAGCTTACGATCGATCATCCTGTCACCTTTCTGTACGGAGAGAACGGTGTCGGCAAATCCACGCTGATCGAGGCCGTTGCGATCGCTCTCGGGATGAATCCGGAGGGTGGCAGTGACAATATGCGCTTCTCGAGCTATGACGATTATTCGGAGCTCTACCGCCATCTGACCCTCGGCCGGTTCGGCAGGCCTCAGACCAAGTTTTTCCTGAGGGCAGAATCCTTCTACAATGTAGCGACGGATATCAGTAATAACGGTGATCTGGTACAGACCACCTACGGCGGCGAGGATCTGCACGCCTGTTCCCACGGGGAGTCCTTTCTCAAGCTGGTCGAGCACCGGTTCTGGGATAAGGGGCTGTATCTCCTCGACGAGCCGGAATCCGCCCTCTCTCCGCAGCGACAGATGACCCTGCTTTGCCACATCCATCAGCTTGCCGCAAAGGGTTCCCAATTCCTCATTGCGACCCATTCACCGATCCTGCTGTCCTATCAGTATGGACAGATCCTCGACCTGAACCATCAGATGCAGCCGGTCCGGTATGAGGATACGGATGTCTACCGCATCTATATGGATTTTCTGAACAATCCTTACGGCATGCAGAAGGTACTGTTTGACGAGTGACGCAGCGAATGCGTATCTCATACTTATATCCTGCTCTGCAGAGTTTTCTTCGCTGCGCTGTTGACGCAGAAATTAAGCTGTGTTATGATTCAGATAATCAGTTGATCTTATCATTCAATACAATCTTTTTCCAGGAGGTCTTTCCATGACGAAAAGAGAACGTGTGACTGCGGCTTTCCACGGTCAGGAAGTGGATCATGTACCGGTCTGTATGTGGAAGCACGTGCCCAGCACTTACTGGGGTGATGACGACCGTTTCGCTGAATATCAGGCGCTTTCTTACGCGAATACCGGCGTCGATTTCATGAAACTGTCCGGCGATAAGTATTTTCCCTGGCCGGCTCCGGTTCTGGAAGGCATCCAGAAGGCGGACGAGCTCTATAAGATTGAGCCGCTTGGCCCCAACCATCCGCATATCCGCGGCCAGATCGAGCGCACCAAGAAGGTTGTCTCCCTGCTTGGCCCGGACTGCGTCTCCATCTATCTTGTTTTCGTACCGCTCTCCTGCATCCGCCTGAAGGTCGGTTATCCGATGATGATGCAGATGATCCGCGAGAATCCGGAAGCTGTCAAATATGCCTGCAACGTGATCGCGGAAGACCAGAAAGCCCTTGTCAAGGGAATCATTCAGGAAGCCGGCGCAGACGGTATCTTCTACAGCGTACAGAACGGCGAGGAAAACCGTTTCACGTATGAAGAATACCGCAACTGGGTAACCCCGAGCGATAAAGCGGTCCTCGATTACGCGAATTCCATCAGCGACATGAACGTAATCCACTTCTGCGCATGGGAAGAGGTTCCCAACAGACTCTCCGTCTGGGAAGACTATAAAGCACCGGTCGTTCAGTGGTCCCGCTATATGGACATCATGGATATCCAGGAAGCCAAGAAGCATTTCGGCTGCACCGTATGGGGCGGATTCGACAACCGTCCCGGCACCTTCCTGTATACCGCGTCCAAGGAAGAGATCGAAGCAGAGACCGCCAAACTGATCGAGCAGGGCGGCAAGAAGGGCTACATCCTCGGCGCCGACTGCAGCATTCACGACGAGCTGCCGGAGAGAAAGATCCGCTGGGTCGCAGACGCTGCCCACAAGATCTGATCCCGTGTTCAAGCGCGGATCCCGTGCTCAGGCGCGGGTCTGATCCGTACACAACAACAAGAGCTTTTAAAGCTACCGAGAGGCCATCCATTCCAGATGACCTCTCTTATTATTTCCCGTATGAAACAGCCCTTAGAAGCCGTGGGAACCTCCGCCGCCCGAGCTGCCTCCACCGCCGGAGAAACCTCCGCCGCCTCCTCCACCGCCGGAGAAACCTCCACCGCCGGAGAAACCTCCACCGCCGGAGGATCTTCCTCCTCCGCTCGAGCCGGAATCTGACGGCGGATCATACTCTTTCCGGACACCGGTATGCACTGCGTTTACACCCGAAATACTGGTACTGTCCGCCTGCATTGTCCGCAGAATATCGGCCTTTTTCGTCAGCTTATTGCGTCCGATCCACTGTGTCGCGATATAGGTCACAAAAGCTCCGATGATCGCGGCCAGAACCCCGGCCGAAGCCCATTTCATCGGCTGCGGAATATATTTCCCGCCGAGCTTATCGTAGATCTGCTCGAAGACCTTCGCCCCGCAGCCCTTGTAGTCACCGCGTGAAGCATATGTGTAGCAGTTATCCAGAATCGAATCCGAAATGCTCGGGGTGATTGTCTTCAAGGTCGCGCCGTCGGCCCAGATGCCGAGCTGGCGGGTTTTCATATCGATCGTGAACAGCACACCGTTCTTGCCGTTGCCGATCAACCGGTCAAAAAGCTGGTCGCCCAGCGTGCTGATCTCCGTCCCGTCGGCAACGATCGTAATCATCATAACATTGCAGTACTGCTCCGCGATCGGCAGCAGATACTCCTCACCGAGCTCCGCTTCCTCTTTCGCCGTCATCAGC
The DNA here is from genome assembly GCA_902782895.1 of uncultured Eubacteriales bacterium. Classification (GTDB taxonomy): domain Bacteria; phylum Bacillota; class Clostridia; order Lachnospirales; family Bianqueaceae; genus RUG12817. The sequence continues at coordinate 8,710 of CACZPA010000034.1, read as the reverse complement.
TCTGCCTCATCATAGATGAGAGCCACATTCCCGGACTCTGTAACTTTGGAGTACTCCGGCTGATCAAACGCCGCCGCGTCCCCTGGCGCGGTTCCTTCCGTATCGGCCAGCGCGCGGATCCCTGTAAGATCCGCCAGCGTCAGGAATCCGATGAAGAGTACAAGGAAAGCCGTCAGAAGCGATCTTATCTTACGCATTGGCTCCACCTCCCTTGTCCTCCCGGTCAAACTGCGGCATCGGATGTGTGGAAAGCAGATTCTGCACCTTCAGCAGCTCCAGGAACGAAAGCGCGCATGCGATTCCGGAGACGATCGAGGCGATATACCACAGCGTATCCGCGTGCGGATTATATGTGCGGACGGCAAAGGAAAGCCATACGGAGATCATCAGCCACAGAGACCCGTGGACCGTCCGCAGCGACCGTACCCCGTGCTTTACAAAGATCCCGGCGATCGCAAGGATCGTAACGACAAAGATTCCGATCGTGCTGAAAAGGTTGGACAGCGCCGCGGCCCTGATTGCGGAAGACTCCTGCGCTTCCGTCAGAAGCGGCCCGATCAGAGCAAACGCGACAATAAACACAAAGGTCCAAAACAGGCCCTTCTTAATGGCATTCCAGCAGCCGTTCTCCGGAGCTACTTCCGGAACGGAATTCGGATCTCCGCCCTTCCGCTCGACCTCTTTCAGCATCCTTGCACGGTAGCGCTCATTGCGCCGGGCCGCGCGCGGATCGATCTTGTCGGGATTCTTCACCATAAAACCAAGGTCGCCGGTCCGGAATTCCTTCTTCCGCACCTGCCGGATCCCTCTGTAATACAGAATCGCGGAAATGATCGCGATCAGGCAGGTATCGGCCATCAGCTGCATCGGCCGGATCGTGAACAACATGCCGATCACAAGCGTCATAATCGCCGTCAGAGCCAGCCAGACAAGGGCGAATTTCTTCATGTCGACCGGCAGATCCGCCGTGACCTTGCCCGTCTGCCCGTTCACCGCGGAATAACAGACACGTGTGCCGTTCTTGCCCCTGCCGATCCGCCGCGCCATGAACCATACCGGATACATCGCAAGCTCCGCGTCGGTCTTCAGAATATACTGTACCGGGCTGACCGGCTTGCCTTTTACGATATTCTCTTTCCGAATCCGCTGCGCGATAGCTGAATCAATAGCTTTACGGCCATACTCCGCGGCAATCCTTCCGTAGACTGTCTGCGGAACATCGTCCATATCCGCATAGAAGCCTGCCATATATGCGGAATTGAAATTCTGCTCCTGCCGGCGGGTAAACGGCTCTATCGCCTCGCTCACGTCATCCGCCATATTGGAGGCCGCGTCATGATAGCCGCCTCTTGCGCGGGACTGAGCATGTCCGGTGATCCGGTACTGATCATAGTACTTGTAATTCCGGGTCCTTCTGCTGTAATTCTCCCAGTTCTCAATCACAAAATCACTGTTCGTACGGACGTAATACTTCCAGTACGGCATATAGATCCCGCGGAAATCATCCGTCGACTCGCCCTTGGAAAAAGCTTTTGGAGCAAACCAGTGCTTCTTCGCGTAAGCCGTAAACGCGTTCTTGCATTCCTCTTTCGTTTTCTTAAAAGGAATGATGCGGGCAGGCTTCCGGATCTGTCCGGGACGTGCCTCCAGCATGACAGACGCGCCGCAGTACGGACAGAAATCCGCCATCGCGCCGGCAAGCGCCGTAATCTCGCCTCCACAGTCCGGGCAGGTGAAGATCTCCGCCTCAAAGAATCCGGAGGATTCTTCGTTATAATCCGCCTCTCCATGCTGCTTCAGCGCGCCCGGATCAAAGGACGATTCGCAGTGTTCACAGTACATCTGCTGCGTTTTGATATCAAAGCGAATCTCCGCTCCACAGTTAGGACATAAATACATGGTATACCCCCCTTTCGGGTTAAGGATGTATTGTTAAAAACTGCAGCAGACCTTGCATCCGCTGCAGTTTCAAAAACAGGCCTTGTATTACAGTGTTTCAAAATGCTCCACGCCTTTTGTCCGCAGCCATTTATATTCCACAAAAGCAGCGATCGCGAGAATAGCGACCACAATCATCGTGAAAACGGTCACGGTAAGGCTCTTGCGCAGCAGGAAGAAAAGCCCGACAAGCAGCAGCATGATCAGCCAGCTTCCGAAAAGCGAAGCGGTAACCGGCAGTCCCTGCTTTATGACATAGATCTCATTGGACCAGTTCAGATTCGCGCCCTTGATGCCCCAGATCAGATCCCAGAAGGCGCTGAACAGGACGAAAACACATACAAGCACGACAAAGAGCACGATCATCAGCGGATCCGCTTTCAGAAAACGCAGCACGCTGATCACACAGCAGATCAGGACGAAACACATCGGTATTCCCGCGAGCAGGAGCTGCATGCGGACCTTAGCCGATAAGATCTGCCAGGTCGAAACCGGGCTGGATTTGGCGATCCAGATGTTTTTTCCTTCCAGAGAAACGGACGCGGTCGCCGGATAGACCATGCCAGAGAGCATGCACAGAATGGCCGCCAGAATCAGAAGCACAAGATTGGGATCGAGCAGCATACCAAATAAGGAGAATACAGTCTCTCCCTTCCACAGGATCGCGCCGCCCAGCAGGATCAGCATCAGACTGCCCATGCCACAGTTCAGCATATAATTCGCGCTGCCCGTAAATCTGCGGAATTCCCGGGAAAGAAGCGCGCCGGACGTGCTCTTCTGCTTCACGGTTTTCTCCTTATAGACAGCCTTGGAAACCGCTCCGGTCGCCGTGGAGATCTTAAGGAAGCTTCTGTTCAGAATGTACCAGGTCAGTGCGAACAGAGCACCGGTTGCCGCCACGTAGATCAGCATGGCAACGAGGTCTCCTTCGCCGATCCGTCCGAACATATACAGGCCGTAGAAGGACTTCTTGATATCGGCCCCGATCTGTCCCATGTTTTCGACAAGTGTCCCCATCATCTGTCCGAAGCGGAAATAGACGACATAATACAGCACGAAGAAAATCACGGCTGCAAGCGCGGTCAGGACGCCTTTGTTCTTCAGCTTCAGGCTGATCCGCGCGACAACATAGCCCAGCAGGCAGGACAGGATCATAACGATCAGAGAGATTACCGCGACGAAAACGATTCCGCCAAGAAGCACAAGCGGTGCCGCGCTGACCGTGACCCAATAGACAATGACCGCCGGAAGCGCAACGGAAGCCGCATACATCAGTCCCATCAGGTAGACGATCAGAAGACGAGAGATCATGATCGCGTTGACCGGTATCGGCAGAGAGAACAGCAGATCGTTGTCTTTCGCCAGATACAGCCCCGAATAGGTGCTGAATACGCTGCCGAAGGCACCAAGCAGGATTCCCATGATGCCGAAGATCGTGAAGTAAAGCCATCCCATCCCCGCCATGCTCATCGACTCGCAGATCCCCAGAGCCATCATCGTGAACATGCCGCCGATCACGCCGACGATCAGGAAGAGATAAAAGATATAATATCCAATCACACCCGCTTTAGAACGTGGTTTGTTATTCTTGGGATTATAGTAGAAGTTTTTGAAGATATCCTTCCACTGTTTCCGGACAAGCAGCCCGATCATTGTTCTGCCTCCAGTTCCAGGAAGACATCCTCCAGCGATTCGTCTCCCTTGACCTCCTCCATCGTTCCGGAACGGATCAGACGTCCCTGTTTGATGATCGCGATCTTATCGCAGAGCTTCTCCGCGACTTCCAGAACATGCGTTGAGAAGAAGATTGCGCCGCCCTTATCGCAAAGCTCCCGCATCATCTCTTTCAGCAGGAAGGCGGCTGACGGATCCAGTCCGACAAAAGGCTCATCCATCAGGATCAGCCGCGGATCATGAACCCACGCGGAAATGATCGCAAGCTTCTGCTTCATACCGTGCGAATACGCGGCGATCGGCTGCGCAAGATCCGCAGTCAGAGCAAAACGGTCCGCGTAATCACGGATCCGGTTCTGCCGGTCCTCTGCGCTGACGCCGAAGATATCCGCGATAAAGTTCAGATACTGGATACCCGTCATGAATTCGTACAGATCCGGATTGTCCGGAATATAGGCCATCTGACGCTTGCAGGTCAGCGGATCCTGCAGGATGGACGTACCGTTGATATAGATCTCGCCGCTGTCAAAGCGCTGGATCCCGACCGCAGAACGCAGCGTTGTCGTCTTGCCCGCGCCGTTGTGTCCGATAAAGCCATAGATCTCGCCCGGAGCGATATGCAGCGAGAGATCATCAACTGCCTTCTTGTCTCCGTAGGTTTTGGTCAGATGTTCGATTCTGAGCATGATATTTAATCCTCCATGCAATGTTATTTATCCTTGTCCAAACAGCCGGGTCACCCAGCTGAGGATCGGATTGTACTGATTTGCGAATTTCAGCAGATAAGAGCCGTTCATGGCTTCTACAAGCTTAGGACGGTCTCCGGTCAGAATCAGGACGTAGACAACGGCTCCAAGAATCCAAACGATAAGGACTCCGAGCAGAAGCCCGATCGCCGCGCCGAGGAACTTATTCACGGAATTGATTACCGGAAGCTTGCTCGCGATTTTCAGCAGCAGGCTGATGAGCCATGTCACGAGGAACGCCAGAATCAGTACCGCGAAAACAGCGACCGCGTTGACCGCGAACTTCGTGATGGAAGCCGTCAGATACTGTTCAAACGAATTCACGCCGAGCATTTCGTAGACAGCGGCCGTATCCTGTTTCAGCAGCATCTCCTTCAGCACGTCCGGGAGCGGCAGAGCCTCGATCTTATCGGCGCTCGAGCCGACGGCCGGCAGCAGCCCCGTGATTTTCTCCCCGACAGCCTCCTCAATCGTCTCCGGAAGGCTGGTTGTCATGAGAATCTGCGCCGCGTACGGGTACAGGAGCCTGACAAGAATGAAGCAGAGAATCAGACGGACAGCTGAATAGACCGTCATGAAAAAACCCTTCTTAACGCCGCCGATGATCGCGATGATCAGAATCGCCGCGGCAGCGATATCCAGAATCAAAGATGGTGCAAAACCGTTCATGTCGCATCCTCCTTCTGATGAACATCCGCCTTGCGGACAACATTCATCGTATGGAAAGTCTGTCCCGAAAGGACGATTACCGAGCTGCCGTCCTCCGAGATCATAAAGTCACTGATATCGACCGGCGAGCTGTACTGCCATTTCTGCGTGCCGGTCCCGTCGATGCAGGTATACGTCCTGCCTTCTCCGTAGATCAGAAGTCCCTGCTCGGTCTGCAGCCAGGTCGGATTCTCCAGAGCGACTCTCGCCGCTTCCTCTCCGTTCAGCTTATACAGCACCAGCATGTTCTTCAGATTCTCGCCCTCATGCGTCAGCTCGTCCCCGAAAATTACCGCGATGGTATCCTTCTGATAGGCAGCTGCCGCGAGTTTATAGGTCCATGGCTTCTCAAAGCTCTGCTCCGGCGTCCCGGATAGTGAATAGCCGATCATCCGTGTATCACCGACCGCGATACAGGTCTTCCCTCTGATGACCAGATCGGAAAGGATCAGATCCGGATAGACAAAATTCGCGGAGATCCTGTCGGTATAAGTCCCGCCGGCGGCCGTCAGATCATAGAACGTGACCCGGGCCTGCAGGACGTCGCTGCCATAATCGGTATAAGCCGTCGCCAGGACGCTCGCGTCCGCGTTCAACGCGACAGCCATCGGCTGGCCGTCCTTGGAGGAGCTCGTTACACGTTCAAGCTTCAGATTGCCCTGCGCGTTGTATACCAGGATCTTCTGCTCTGCGCCTTGCTGGGTAACGACCGCGAGATCGCCCTCTTCATTCAGGTAACCGGTCAGAATCGGATATTCCGTCGTTATGGAATAGATCAGGCCCTCGGCTCCGCACACAACCGCGCTGTTGCCCTTGAGGCTCAGAACCGCGGCGTAGGAGTCCGTCTCCAGCATGCGCGGCTCCTGCATGGTAAAGGGACAGCTCCAGATGAGCTCATGCTGCGCGTTATATGCCGTAATCCCTTCACTGCCGCCGGAAAGGATCACTTTATTCAATAAAGCGCTATAACGCGTCTGTCCCGGCGCGAACGCTGCTATCTGGCTGTCTTCCGCAAGCGTACGGGACTTGTCACCCCAGAGCCGTCCGCCAAAGCCGTCCGTGTGCAGCGCGACAACCGCCAGAAACGCGATCGCCAACAGAATCAGCGGCAGGATGAAGCGTCTCCCCTGTCCTGGTTCCCGCGTCTTCATCGCAGCTGTATCGTCTGCGTTTATATCCTCTGTGTCTGCCGCGTCTACGCTGCTCTTAGCCGCGACGGCTTTTCTCTGCCGGCTCTCCCGCTGCTGTCTGCGTTTACGCTTCGCCGCACGGTCTTCCCGGTAATGCGCGTCCTCAGCTTCTTTCTCCGCGTCGGATTTGTCCGGGTAAATCAGGTCGATCGTCTGCTCCTGATCTCCGGATGCCGGCGCAAAAAGGTCTTCCGCCTCTTCGCCGTCTGCCGTATATACCGGCTCGTTATCTGTATCTTCACTGACCCAGGAAAAGTCCCGGGATTCATTCTTCTTATCCAAACGATAATCTCCCTTAATATCATAATGGTATGTCTATTGTACCATATTCCGGCGCAGATGTGAACTGTTTTTTGAATACATCCGTCAGTACGCGGCCTGCCGTTCGATTTCACTTGCATTTTGCGAAAAAAAAGCGTACACTGTACGCAGTAAATCTTTGAAGGAGGTATGCTGTATGCCACTGCCTGTTTTTAGAAAAGAATATCGTGCACAGTTCCTTCCCGGATCCGCAGATCCCGCAGGCGCTGCTCTTACCGCCGTCCTCGCGTCCTGCAAAGCCTGCTGTGAAGCGCTGATCGCGGATCAGAAGCTGATGACCGCCGGACTTTTTGCTTATCAGGACATGCTGTTTGCCTACGTGGAGTCGCTCGGTGACGAGCTTCCGCCGGGACAGATCTTCGCGGATCTGGAGGGGCTGCTCTGCGACTGGCCGGGCGTGGACGGATTCCGCAAATGGGTCCCGATGACGCCGGCTTTCTATCACGCGATCCCGCAGGATGACGTGGACTGGAGCCGGGACATTCCTCTGGACAAATGCCGCGGACGTCTGGCATTTCTGAAGCCGGACAAGGTATTTGATTATGCTCACTCTCATAAAGCCCTGACCGACGCGGGCGAGCTGACGGGCGACAAATTCCTCTTCATCTCCCTGAATGAAAACATTCTGTTCAACTATGGCGAGGGACGTCTCATCATCACGAATATCCAGCGCGACCCGGAGAGCTTCGAGAAAAAGACCGGGCGTCCGCGCTTTGTCGGAGAGCTGCCGCCGCATAAGCCGACGCCGGAACAGCAGATGAAGAGCCCCTTCCAGACATGGCCGGACGGGCAGAATTTCAACTATATCGATACACTGCTGATTGTATCACGAGGCAGATAAAGGAGGAAATCCTATATGCATGCGAATTTCAACAGAGAAGAACTGGAAAGATGGACCGCCGATCACCGCACGCAGATGATCGAAGAGCTGAAGAACTGGGTCCGCCATCCTTCTGTATCCCGGGCTGATCTTGCCGCTCCCGGCGCACCGTACGGTCCTGACTGCCGCAAGATGCTTGATTATGCCCTGCAGCGCGGATCGGAGGAAGGCTTTGCCGTGCAGGACGCCGACGGATACGCCGGATCGATCTCCTATGGCGACGGCGCCGAGGAAATCGGCCTGGTCTGCCATCTGGACGTTGTGCCGGAGGGCGATGGATGGATCTATGCGCCGTATGAACCTGTGGAGACAAACGGTTTCCTGATCGGGCGCGGCGTCGGAGACAATAAAGGCTCCGCGATCGCGTCGTTTTTCCTCCTGCAGTATCTGCGGGAGCACGGGATCAACCTGCGCCATACCGTCCGCATCCTGCTCGGCTGCGCGGAAGAGACAGGCATGGCAGATTTTGCCACCTATGTAAAGGAAGGACTGGGTCCTGTGCCGCAGTTCAGCATCGTGGCAGACGGCGGTTTTCCTGTCAATTATGCGCAGAAAGGCGGTCTGGATTTCTCGGTATCCGTCCCCGGCGGTAAGGATCTGGTAGACTTTAAGGCCGGTCTGGTCCGCAACGCGATCCCGGACAAGGCCATTCTGACGGTTCGTGGCATCACCGCTGAGACCGCGCTCGCGATCCTCAAGGCGCACGAACTGACCGCTGTCCAGGCGGAGGAATCCGCTGCCGGCAGCGCTGTTATCCTCACCTTCTTCGGCAAGGGCGGCCACGCGGCCGGTCCGGAGAACGGCGACAACGCGATCGTCAAAGCTGCCCGTGGAGCCGGCTATCTCGCTGCGGATGCAGGGCTCGATCTTGGGAAGATCCCGCAGATCGCTGACGCTTTCGCGGATTATTATGGCGGAGCTTTTGGCGTCGCGCTTGAAGATGAGATCTCCGGCAAGCTGACGATGAATGCGGGTGTGATCCATTCTGAGGATGATCATTACAGAATCGAAGCGGATATCCGCTATCCTGTCTCCTGCAATGGCGAGGAAATCCTGCATACGATCGAAGCGAATATTCCGCAGTACGGCATGTCCGTAATCGCGCATCATATCGCGCCTCCGTTCTATATCGATCCGGAGAGCTCCATCGTGAAAACGCTGATGTCGATCTATCAGGACATCACAGGGGATGTGGAATCCAAAGCCTATACAATGGGCGGCGGCACCTACAGCCGCGTGGTTCCGAACGCCGT
>CACZPA010000033.1 GCA_902782895.1 uncultured Eubacteriales bacterium | reverse complement strand
TGCATCAGCTCGCTGCCTTCGTCATAGGGCATGTCTCCGGCATGGACCAGGATGTCCTGCAGCGCCATGTCGCGGTTCTCAAAATCGCCCAGATACCATTTATATACGTCCGTGTAGGCGTCGAGCTTGTCCCAGCCCTGGGAGAAAACGCCGATCAGCTTAATGCCGGGATGGACTCTGACCGGAGGCTTGTCCGGCAGACTGGAAACCAGACAGTAATGACGGTTCATATAGGTGATCATCGGGCCGCAGATCTGTGAGCAGTAGAGCGGCGCGGAAAGCACCAGGGCTCCGGCCTCATGCAGATCCTTCCAGTACGGCTTCAGATCGTCGTTCTGAATACAGTCGCAATAATGCGCTTTGCAGTACCCGCAGGCTTGGCATCCGCGAACATTCATCTCATTGATGTTATAAATGACGACCTCATGACCGGCTTCCTTCGCTCCGCGGAGGACCTCCCGCGCAATCACGTTGGACGGACCGTCCGGATGCGGACTCCCCAATACGGCAACAACTTTCATAATACCCCTCCTGAAATTGTTTGATATCGTCAATAGAACTCTGTCCCTCTATTATACACCGGAAGGACTGATAACGCAAAGGTTTGTCGCAAAGGTCTGCGCGGAAAATCTGGAGCAGCGAAACCTGATGCGATGAAACATGAATCGGTGAAACCTGACGCGGGCCGGACTATCAGCCCGAGGTATAACCCACCGGCTTTACTGTTTTTCGCAGGTAAAAGTGCACTCGATGTCCGGGAAGGAGCCGCTTGTATCCTTCGAGACATAGTGGATCGTTCCGCTGACCGCGTAATAGCTTGCGTCCAGCATGGTCAGCGTGATCGTGATCGTACATGTTGCGTCAGCGCTGTCATTGGCGCTGCCGCCGCCGTCCACGTAGCCCTGTCCCTGATAATCGACGGTATAGGTGGAATGCGTTTGCGCGTCCGTCTGGTAGACAATCTCGCCGATCGTGTTCCGGACAACTGGGATCTGATCCACGTCGACCGGTGTTTTGCTGACCATGGAGAAAACCTGCCCAAGCCCCTGTATGGCATAATTGACCTTAAAAGTAATATTCGTGATCAGGTGTGCCGTACCGTTTTCATTGATGATGACTTCCACTTCTCCCGTTGTCTCACTGTAAGTCACACCCGAAACACTTCCGATTACATAGGAGGATGTGCCTTTGTAGGAGCCGTAAGCGCTCGAATCGGCCTGTGCGGGTGCAGAAGGCTCATCTGCCGAATCCGAGGGAGCAGAGGCCTCGTTTGCCGGATCTGCGGGACCGGAAGGATTCTCCGCGGTTTGGCTCGGCTTCGAGGAGTTTGCCGTGCCCGAAGAGCCGTTGGACGGCGGAGTTGCCGCATCCTCGACAGGTCTGCCGAACTGACCGCTGATCGGATCCGGATAGATCACAACCAGTTCAGGCCGCTTTTCGAAGCTCCGGCCGCTCAAAAGGTCCTTAAGCCGATTTGCGGCCTCTTTGGTTGCCTCAGTCGGATCGTCGAAGAATTTATCCAGGTTCAGGGTGTTTTCTTTACCGGAAGCCAGATTCTCCAGGTCGATGATGGTTTTGAGCTTATCATAGCCGTCGAACATCGTATTAAAGGCTTCCAGATTTTTATAGAACCACTCCTGCTTCATTACATATGCAAGTGTGGTCGAAACGCCTTTCCCGTTGACCAGATCCGCGTTTTTAGCCCAGGTCGCGGCACTGCCAAGTCCTTTTAATCCAAGGCCGATTCCTTTATATACCACATTGTAGCCGTATTCTCTTTTCTTCTGCGGATCCGTCTCGGTATAATATCGGTATCCGTAATATCCCATCTGGAGCGTATTTTTGAATTCCCCGAGTACCGGGACAAAGTCAAGACCAATATCGGCGATGGTTACGGAGACTTCGGTCGTCCTATTCACAAATTGTACCGCCTCAGCTTCAGCCTGTGTCTGATAGACACCCAGGTAATACGTGCCGTCATCGCGGCGGCGGATGTCTGTCCCGGGGCCGAGTTTTCCATCCTTGGCGAATCTGTAATAAGCCTCCAGATAGGTTTTAGGCGCTTCATAGCCTGATTTCTGACCGGCAGCACCGTCGGCTGGGTCGGCCGGTACAGGGTCACCGGTAAGCTCTTCCGGAGAAAGAGCCCGCACACCCGGAACAGCGGCGGAAAGCAACAGAACAACAGCCAGTACAGCTGCCACGAAACGGCGTCCCGATACAGAGGATCCGCTGGACAGCGGAGGCGGCTCAATACCCATAGAGCGGCGGCAGCAGGCCATATACAGACCCGCAGAAACCAGATAGTATACAGTTCCGAACAAGGCGCTCATCAGATAACCCGGAATGCCGCGGTTCATATTGGCCAGTCCGCCGAGAAAGTATACCAGTACGCCGACGATCAGACTGCAGAAGATATAGGAGAAAACGCATCCGCCGAGGATGGACTTAAGCTGTCTGCCGTTGATCGCGGACCGAAGCGGCATCCCGTACGCGACAGAGCAGGAGGCGATCGGCATCAGAACAAGCAGTCTCACGGTAAAAAACACGTAGGCCACGAGCAGAAGCAATGTGATATAAAAAGGATATTCAGAGAAATAAGCAGAGAGGAGCAGCTGAATCGCGTAGATCAGAAGGATCGGCGAAGCCAGCAGAACCTGCGCTGTGGTGATCTTCAGACCTGTTTTGACAGACTGACCGAAACTCCTGCGGCCGCCGGAATGTATGGCGTAAGCCGTACCGATGCCGATAAAACCGCAGAAGGGGATCAGCATGCAGATCAGCATCCGAAGCGTCAGACCACGGTTGTTCTTTGCAAACGGCCGGGTAAAAGCACCGGCACAATCCGTCCAGAATCCTGTTTTCATCGTGGTCACCCCTGCGGCATCAGACGCGTATGATAGATAGCCCCGCCGCGAATCACGTCATTTTCCCGCACAACGATGCCTTCCATGACATACAGAGAGCCGTCAGTCAGAAAATAGATTCGCGAAACCTGCTCAAAACGATAGGCGCCTTCCATACCTTCTTCGCCGTTTTCATACAGCCCGTTCTCCGGCCCGCCGATAATCCAGGTACTAAAGATCTGGCCATCGTCACTGGCAAAAGGATAATCCTTGCTGTAGCCGGTCAGGTGTTCGTCAGCGATAACGGCTGTGCAGGAGTATGTCTTGCCTGCGATTTGCTTATATGCTTCGATATCGTCAGCCGGCATACCCATGCTCTTCAGAAAATCGGCGCCGTAAAAATCATAGGTGATGCTGCCGTTGTAATTGCCGTTATAGGCTTCCGTGACAGCAGAAGTGTTGATCAGAGAAAGAATCTCGGCGGGAACTGTGTCCAGATCCGGGATGGTGTCCGGATTCGCGGCGGGATCGGGCTGATTTGCCGCGGCCGGATCAGCAGCGGTTGAGTCGGTACTGGCGGATTGCTGGCCGGATTGTCCTGCTGCTGTGGAGGACTGTCCTGCCGCGCCGGAACCACCGGAGCCGGAACCTTTTCCGCCGGAGGAACGGCCGGGCATGATCATCAGGTAGACGAGCAGCAGGATGGCTGTGATCAGCACTGTAAGGCTGATCAGAAGCGCGTTTGCGCCGCCGGTCGCGTGTGAGCGGAGGATGATTTCCTGCGGCTGCGGAGCGAAATTAGCCTGCGGCTGTGGAGCGGATTGCGGCGCAGAGTGAGTCGTCCGCTGCGAGGTATAACCCTGTGACTGCGAGGTAAATCCAGTCTGCGACTGTGAGGT
>CACZPA010000032.1 GCA_902782895.1 uncultured Eubacteriales bacterium | reverse complement strand
TCTTTACGATCTTGTGCTGGCCGCGCAGAAAGCAGCAGAATGCCCGGATGTCTATCCGATGACGCTTGCGGTTGGTCCGATGACCGTTTCCGGCAATATCCGCGGTGTGGAAGATCTGCTGATGGATGCTTTTGACGAGCCGGAGGCCGTAGAAGAGCTGCTCGATATCGCCACGGAAACGACGCTTGATTTTCTCAAGGAGCTAGCCGGCGTAGGTCAGAAGTACTTCTATGTCGCGGATCCTGTCGCGTCCCTGGTCTCCCCGCGGATGTATAAAGAGCTGGTGTGGCCCCGCCAGAAGCAGATCTTTGACAGAGGCCGGGAGTTGGGCCTGACCGGACGTCTGCATATGTGCGGCAATACGACACAGGTTGTGGAATTCACTTCGCAGCTTGGAGCCGCGATCGTGGATCTGGACCATCTCGTCGATTACGGCACCGCTCTGGAAAAAGCGCAGGGCCGCTGCATCCTGAACGGCAATATCGACCCGGTCGCGGATGTTTTCTCCTGCGACGCTGCTCACACGCATGCCGCGATTCTGGATCTCGGACAGAAATACGCTTCCGCAAAAGCCATGTTCATGCCTGGCTGCGAGCTTCCGACCACGACTCCGACCGACAACATTCTTGCGATTGCCGATGCTCTTGACGAGATCGGCTGAAAGGACTCTATCATGACAAACCGTGAACGTGCAATGAACATATTGCACTATAAATCCGTAGACCGTTTCCCTGCCGTGCATTTCGGATACTGGCGCGAGCTGCTGGCAGAATGGGCAGCGCTTGGCAAAATCCCTGTCGAGCTTTCCAAAGGCTGGAGCGACGGCAATCCGGTCGACAAAGAGCTCGATAAGCTGATCGGCTGGGATTTTGACTGGACACCGCGCTACAGCCCGAAAAACAGCCTCTTCCCCGCATTTGAAGAAAAAGTGCTCGAGGTCTTCCCGGACGGCACGAAAAGAACGCTCAACGGCGACGGTCTGATCCAACGCATCTCCCCGGGTGTTGTGTCGATTCCCGCCGAAGACGATTATCTGCTGAAAGACCGGGAAGCCTTTGAGACGCTGTACAAACCAAAGATGCAGTTCAGCCCGGAACGGATCAACTATGAATACCTGAAAACCTTCAATACCGAAGTCTATGATAAGCTGGATTATCCGGTCGGTCTGGGCGTCGGTTCCACAATCGGCACGATCCGTTCGATGGAATCCGTCGTCGGGATGAGCTATCTGCTGTATGACGAAGACGAAGAGCTTTTCGGCGACATTATCGACACGTTCGCAGAGCTACAGTATCAGTGCACCAAGGCCGTCCTGGAAACCGGCGCGCACTTTGATTTCGCGCATTACTGGGAGGATATCTGCTTCAACTCCGGACCGCTGCTGAACCCGAAGATCATTGAAAAATACTGCGCCAAGCATTACGCCAAGCGCAACGAATTGCTGCACTCCTATGGGATCGATATCATTTCTCTGGACTGCGATGGTGTGACGCGCGATCTGCAGCAGCTTTGGCTCGACAACGGCGTCAATGTCCTCTTCCCTATCGAAGTCGGAACCTGGGGCGATCAATTCGGACCCGCCCGCCGCAAGCTCGGCAAAGGCCAGCTTGGCGTAGGCGGTTTCAACAAACTGGCTCTTCGCGAAGACAAGGCCGCTGTGGACAAAGAACTGGAGCGGATCCGTCCGCTGGCTATGGAAGGCGGCTATCTGCCCTGCCCGGATCATCGTCTGATGCCCGGCACCAAGTTCGAGCTGGTCCAGTATTACGCAGAGGAAATCAAGAAACTGAAAATATGAGTACTGTTGTTACTGTACCAAAAGAAGCCGCGGGAAGCAATCTGCTTGTTTTCCTGCGGCAAAAAGGTGTGGAGCTGCCGGCTGCCTGCGGTGGACGCGGCGTCTGCGGCAAATGTAAAGTACGGCTTCTCTCGGGGGCATTGTCCACGCAGGCGGACCCGGATGGATATATGTTAGCCTGCCAGGCGATCTGTACGGATGCCGGCGCTGTGATCTCTGTCCCGGATTCGGATGGAACCGGTCTGACGAATTTTGCAGCGGATCCGGCTGCCGGAGATTCCGCAAAAATGCCTCTCCGCACCGGGACTGCGCTTGATATCGGCACCACCACCCTTGCGATGGCGCTTGTGGATCTGGATACCGGCGAGGTGCTGCGGACCGCATCCGCATTGAACCCGCAGCGCAGCTACGGCGCAGACGTCATGACCCGGATCACTTCCGCGAAACAGGGAAATCTGCAGAATCTGCAGAACGTCCTGCTGCAGTCCGTCCGCACGCTTCTGCAGCAGCTGACAGACGCTGTTCCTGCCAGTGCCGCGCCCGAAACCCTGATCGCGACTGGTAACACAACGATGCTGCATCTTTTTCTCGGGGTATCCCCGGAAGGAATGGGACAGTATCCGTTTACACCGGCGTTTACAGATATCCAGACACGTACAGGCGAGGAGCTCGGTCTCCCGGTCGGCAAAGTCCTAACCATGCCTTGTGCGTCGGCGTTTATCGGCGCGGATATTGTCGGAGGAGCACTCGTCACCGGTTTTGAAAAACCCGACAGCGCGCCGCGTCTGCTGCTCGATATCGGAACAAACGGAGAGATGATCCTCGCCGTCAACAATAAGTTTTATGCCGCTTCCACCGCCGCCGGACCGGCGCTTGAAGGCGCGAATATCTCCTGCGGTGTCGGCGGGATTCCAGGTGCTGTCGATCATGTCAGTCTGGTCATGCGTGACGGCAGGCAGTCAGTCACCTACACGACGATTCAGAATAAGGAACCGGTCGGTCTGTGCGGATGCGGGCTCATCGATCTCTGCGCACTGCTGCTCCTGACCGGAGAACTGGATATGACCGGACGGCTCGCTTCTCCCTATACGATTCCCGGTACGCCAGTTACGCTGACACAGGCGGATATCCGTCAGGTTCAGCTTGCTAAGAGCGCTGTCGCGGCGGGCATCCTTGCTTTAGCCGATTCTGCCGGGATCACGCCGGATGCGGTCAGTCAGGTAAAGATCGCCGGAGGCCTCGGATTCTATCTGAATACACAGAGTGCCTTCGCGATCGGTCTGCTTCCGCCGGATCTTGGCAGGAATATCGAGAGTATTGGCAACAGCGCTCTGCACGCGGCGTGCGTCTGTCTGGCAGATGATTCAAAGCTCGAGACCGCGCGGCAGATCGCGTCTGCCTGCACGGTCATCGAACTGAACCTGAGCCCTGTATTCAACGAAGCTTTTATTGACAACATGCTGTTTGGCAGTGAGGAGGATGAAGAATGAGTCTCCGTGACAGAATTGAGGCCTTTGCGGCTGACAAAGTCCTGCAGCCATGGCCCATCCATGAATCCGGCTTTATGGATACTAAGGATATTCCTTTTGATCTCGCGACAAGGGGCGCCTGCGAAAAAAACTACTGCGGACAGTATGGCCGTACCTGGGCCTGCCCGCCGGGCTGCGGGACGTTTGAAGAGCTGAAGGCGCATTTTATGGACTATTCAAACGCCTTCGTCTACACGACCGTACACGAACTGGAGGATTCGTACGATATCGAAGGCATGAGCGAAGGCCGCAAAAAACATGCCGAGCTCGACGATGCTTTCGCGACCTTTTTGAAAGATGAGCCCGCTCCTCACGAGCTGTGTGACGCGGGCGGGTGCAGTATCTGTAAAAAATGCACCTATCCTGACGCGCCCTGCCGTTTTCCCGACAAAATGCGCCGTTCCATGGAATCCACCGGCATCAATGTCATGAGCCTGTCCAAGATACTCGATATTCATTACATTAACGGTGTCAACACGGTTACCTACTTTTCCATGATCTATTTTTGATTTTCTCAGACTGCCTGTCTGTACTATTTAAGTCAAATATGTTATAATCATATAAGAGACATGTAAAGGAGAAACACAATGGACTATTCACTGGAAAATTTTGTAAAGAAACACGACAAGGTCATCTGCATCGATTCGGACGGTACCATGATCGACGCGATGAATGTAAAGCATCGCCGCTGCCATGGCGCGAGCTTCATTGATCTCTGGGGCCTGAACGACAAAGCGGACGAGGTTCAGAAGGTCTGGGATGCCATCAACCTGTTTGAAAAGAGCCGCGGCGTCAACCGTTTCATCGCGCTGGAAGAGATGCTGCGCCGCTGTGAGAATCGCGGCTGGATCACGCTGGATCCGGACGATTTCAAGGTTTATTGCGATTGGGTCGCTGAAGGTAAGATTTCCAACAAGGCTTTGGCCGAAGAGATACAGCACAATGATTCTCCGCTGCTGAAAAAGGCTTACGAGTGGTCTGTTGAGCTCAATAAGCGCATCGAATCCATTACCTCTGCGGACAAGCCCCCGTATAAAGGCGCCCGCGAAGCTCTGGAATATGCCAAGGGCAAGTGCGATATCGCGATCATCTCCAGCTCCAACATGGCTGCTATCGTAAAGGAATGGTCGGATCATGATCTGATCAAATACGTCGATGTCATCACGAGCCAGGAGATCGGTTCCAAGAACGCCTGCATCGCTCGCATGCTGACCAAGGGATACGGCAAAGAGGACATCCTGATGATGGGCGATGCCTATCCGGATGTTGACGCTGCCGCCGAAAACGGTGTCTGGTACTACCCGATTCTGACCCGTCATGAGAAGGAAAGCTGGAATGAATTCCACGACAAGTATTTTGACATCTTCCTGGCAGGCAAATACAGCGAATGCCAGAAGGAGCTGCTCGACAGATTCGAGAATAATTTCGACAAGAACGAATAAAACATAGAAAGGGGTACACAAGATGGAGAATTTCCTGTATAACACACCAACCCGGGTATACTTTGGCAAGGGCACGGAGAATCAGGTCGGCCAACTGGTTAAAGAACAGAAATGCAGCAAGGTTCTGGTTCATTACGGCAGCGGATCCGTCATCCGTTCCGGTCTGCTCGATCGTGTCAAAAAGTCACTTGACGAAGCCGGCATTGCTTACGTTGAACTTGGCGGCGTCGTTCCGAACCCGCATCTTTCCAAGGTTTATGAAGGTATTGAGCTTTGCCGCAAGGAAGGCGTGGATTTCATCCTTGCTGTCGGCGGCGGTTCCGTTATCGATTCCGCTAAGGCCATCGGTTACGGTCTTGCGAATGAAGGCGATGTGTGGGATTTCTACGCGTTCAAGCGTGTCCCGACTGCCCGTGCTCCTGTCGGCGTTATTCTGACGATCGCCGCGACCGGTTCTGAAATGAGCAACAGCTCTGTTATCACCAATGAAGACGGCGGCATCAAGCGCGGCTGCAATACCGAGTACGGCCGTCCGCGTTTCGCGATTATGAATCCGGAGCTGACCATGACACTGCCTGCTTATCAGACAGCTGCAGGCGCTTCCGACATTATGATGCATACGCTGGAGCGTTATCTGTGCAAAACCGATCCGACGCTGGAGCTGACAGACGGCATCGCGGAGCATCTGCTCAAGGTCGTTATGAAAAACGCGCAGATTCTTGTTGATGATCCGACCAATTATCAGGCTCGCGCCGAGATCATGTGGGCCGGTTCTCTGTCCCACAATGGCCTCACCGGCTGCGGTACGGACGGTGGCGGCTGGGAATCCCATCGTCTGGAGCATGAGCTGAGCGGAATGTTCGACGTAACGCATGGCGCCGGTCTGACCGCGGTTTGGGGCAGCTGGGCACGTTACGCGATCGATTGCCGTCCCGCACGCTTTGCACAGCTTGCGATCAATGTCGCCGGTGTAAAGGCTCCGGAAGGCTATGAA
Source organism: uncultured Eubacteriales bacterium (assembly GCA_902782895.1). Classification (GTDB taxonomy): domain Bacteria; phylum Bacillota; class Clostridia; order Lachnospirales; family Bianqueaceae; genus RUG12817. Next base: position 2,051 of record CACZPA010000032.1, on the reverse strand, counting down.
ATCGGTAAGGACGCTGCCTGCGACAAGGAAATCGGCCTTGCTGGTATCGCGGCGATGGAAGAGTTCTTCCACTCCATCAATATGCCGATCAACATGAAAGAGCTCGGCATTGATCCGACAGACGCCCAGATCGAAGAGCTGGCTGACAAGTGCTGGAAAGCCTGCACTGACGGCGGCAAGACTTCTCTCGGCTCCATCCGTCCGCTGCTGCGCGACGACATGAAGGCGATCTACGAACTGGCACGAGGCTGAACCAATTAAAAACAGAGGTTCCAGACCTGGGGCTAATTAACTACCAGCAATAAAACAGGGGGAGCTCAAAAGCTGTTGCAAGCAAAGGGCTTTTGAGTGAGACGGTTTTTTGCTAAGTATTAATATGTCAGGCCGAATCCATAAATGTACTTATTGCCATCGGCGTCGATGAACGCATATTCCTTGCCGTTCATATAGAGACTCTTGTCGTAACCCGGGACATCGTTCGGCGAGGCACAGATCGCGTTTTCGTCGACCGCGATGACATCCTGCCCTGCCGCGATCGTCAGCGGCAGCTTTCCGCACGGAGCAAATCGTCCGAAGATCACGTCAAACGCAGCCTTCACATAGGTTCCGTAACCGGCTGTCAGCGCGTCGCACATTGGCTCGACTTCGCCTACGAGGAACGGCATCGGCAGATTCACGTGGCAGATCAGCTTGCCGACCTGCGCGCGGATCGCTTCCAGCCTCTCCGTATCAATACCGGTTGCCTTGTTCAGGCCAAGATCCAGATATCCTTCCGTCGCCGCGAAATAGCTTCCGCTCTGCGGATTCAGAACCGCGATCGCGATATCCGCTCCCTCGGCTTCGTCCACCCAGCCGATCTCTGGGAACGCTTCCTTGGCAGCCGCGCGGAGCTTCTCTTCCTGTTCCGCACGCTTGCGTCCGCCGCCGCCCATCGGAGCTCCCTTGGTCTCCTCCTGCTCAAACAACGCAAGATAGACCTTCTTGCCGGCCAGCTTGTCCGCGGTCAGCGGAAGCAGCCCGTCGTGGTTCTTCAGCAGCGTAACCGACTCCTGATGCGCCTTGTAGGCCTTCTCCATGCCTTCCGGAGAACCAGCCAGCGCAAGCTCTTCCTTATGAGAATACGGATCCTCGAACAGTCCCAGACGGAACAGCTCGCACAGCAGGCCGAAAAGCGCGTCGTGCAGACGTTTCTCGTCGATCAGCCCGGCATTCATCGTGCTGATAACATCCTCTGTCTTGTCGCTGACCGCGATGATATCCGTCCCGGCGTTGATCGCTTTTGCGATGCGCTGCTCCATCGTCAGATCCTCAACTCCCCATGCCATGCCCTGCAGAATACCGGAATCCGAATTGACATATCCCTTGAAGCCAAGCTTATCCCGCAGCAGATCCGTGATGATCGCCTTATTGAAAGCCATTCCGACCGGCTCAAAAGGCTCGTCGACCGGCGGATGCGGCGGTACGGACTTCTCTTCGCTCGGAATCGCGTAATACGGCATCATGGACGTCGTGCCTGCTTCGATCGCGGCCTTGAAGCCCGGAATATGATACTTCTCCAGGCTGCCGGGCGTACGGTAGACATTGTATTTGCCCTCCGCATAATGCGGGTCAAAGCCGTTCTCGCGCGCTCCGCCGCCGGGGAAATGTTTCGTCGTCATGGAGATACTGTTCTCATCCAGCTGATCTCCCTGATGCGTATGGATCAGCTCCTTAATGATCTTCGCGATATCCGGCGGATACTCACCGAATGTCTCATGAATGCGGAACCAGCGCGGATCCGTTGCGCAGTCCGCCATGTACATGTAGCCTTTGCGGATATTGCTGGCCTTGAAATTGCGATAGCTCTCTACGGCAAAATCCTTGACAGCCTGCGGATCGCTCTGTCCCGCGGCCGTTACGCCGAGGTTCTCCGGATACATCGCATAGCCCTCTGTCGCAGACTTCTCATCCCAGATAACGTCTCCGTTATTATTGCGGGCATTGGACAGGATAACCGCAGGGATGCCGAGCCGTGTGCCCTCACACATCTCCTCGAGCGCGTCCGCCCACTC
>CACZPA010000031.1 GCA_902782895.1 uncultured Eubacteriales bacterium | reverse complement strand
TTACGATGAAAAGCTTACGGTCGGAGCCAGATTGAGAGAGATGTTCAGATTGCCATTGCGGGAACGCAGCGCGTCCAGAAAAGCTTTGGAATCGAATCCGGCAGCCGGAGTGATGATGTAGTGCAGTTCGCACAGAGAACCGAAATCAGCGGTTTTGATGGTCTTGAGCGAGCTGGATACGGTATATTTGCTCATAATGTCATCGAAGAGTCCCGCGTAGTTCATGTTTTCCGGGATTTCGATCTTCAGATGCATCTGATGGGTCTTGGGAACGCCCCAGGAGTTTCGGGTGATCGAGTAGAGGACTACACACATGATCAGGGTGAAGAGGATTCCATAAGCCCAGAAACCGACGCCGACGCAGACACCGATCGCGACGGAGAGGAAGGTATAAGCGATATCCTTGGGGTCTCCTGGCGCACTCCGGAAACGGATCAGCGCGAAAGTCCCTCCAATGCTGACGGCAGACGCGAGGTTGGTGCCGACGAGCAGGACGATAACTGCCGTAATTACGGGGAGCATGATCAGTGTGGTCGGGAAGGTCGCGGCATATTCTTCTTTTTCATGCGTCTTTACATAGAGCAGACTGATCGCGAAGCCAAGCAGAAGAGCGATGCCGATAAGGAACAGGAAGGTCAGGATATTCAGATTATTTGCCAATGATGTAGAGAAAATTGTTTCAAGCATTTTGCGCCTCCAGATAAGTGTTTAGTGTAAGAGTACGAGCAGAGGATCTGTCTTCCGAGGTCCGGTAAGCCCGGTTGGGGATGTAGATGATGTTAGCCAGCAGATTGTCAGTCTTCCATTTCTGGTATTCCATGCCGTATTTGGAGAAGGTCGCGGTGTAGAGACCCATTTCACTGAGCTTGTTCGCGAACCAGAGCGGGAAAGCACCGGAGACCTTGACCTCCATCAGGCGGAAATCCTTCGGGCGAAGCAGCTCGCCGTAGTTGCCTTTCATCAGATCGACGTTGTCGCGGCGTGTACGAAGGTTCTCGTCGAACGTCAGCCGGAATTCCGGATCCTCTCTGTCGAAGAAAGCCGTTCTGTCATAGCTGATATAGGCCATCGGACGGACCTTGTACTGCATCAGGAACCAGATGATCTCCGAAAGGACCTGACGGTTGATGTAGTCGAGATTCTCGGGTACTGTCCGGTCCTCGAGAAACGCGTTCGCCTGATCGTAAGTGAGGACGGCACGGCGCTTGGTGACTTCTCCGTGGATCTTTTTCTTCAGCTCCAGGAAGACCTTGGTGCCGCCGTTTTCCGGTGTGTCGTAGCTGCGCATCCGGAGTTTTTCTTTATAGAAGGGCTTGGACAGCGAGTGACGGATGATGGTAGAATCTTCTGTATCGAAATATACATTGCAGATCGTATACGTCTTGCCGTTGATGCAATAGGGATCCGGATCCATGTGTTCGCGGATCAGCGGAAGGATCTCATTCATCTGACTCTCGGTCAGAAGGAACTTCTTCTCATAGCGCTTGAAAGCGTTCTTAACAGTTGCCATGTCTTTGACTCCTTTCCTGAAGTACAAGTGCATTATACGACCCGTTCCTTTAAGGAAACTTAAAAAATAGCTTAATTTTGCAAAGAAATTGAAAAGCAAAAATGAACGGATTGTGAACAGGAAAACCGTTTTGATCACGTTTTGATCATGAACAAGAAAACCTTCTGAATTCTCTTGACAACTGTCCGGATATACGATATAATACATTCTGTTCTGAGGGGGCGTAGCTCAGTTGGGAGAGCGCTTGAATGGCATTCAAGAGGTCATGGGTTCGACTCCCACCGTCTCCATGGGGATCTGGCTGACTGGTCAGATCCTTTTTGTTTTCATAACTTGCAATCCTGATAAAGGCGCATTATAATATAGAATAAGCTGCCGAAGGAGGTCACAATATGAGAAGAATATTTGTAGCTTTCCCGGGAGGAAAGCATAAGGTTTTGACAATGAGCTATGATGACGGTCGACCGGAGGATGTGCGCCTGGTATCCATTTTGAAGGAAAACGGAATCAAAGGGACATTTCACCTGAATTCCGGCCTGTACGATGATCCGCAGTATCAGCGCAATCCAAAGGAGCAGATCGCGGAGCTCTATCAGGGCATGGAGATTTCCTGCCATACCTATACGCACCCGACGATTGCGCGCTGCCCGTCCACCGAGGTCGTGAAGCAGACGCTGGAGGACCGTATTCAGCTCGAGAAATACGCCGGTTATCCAGTGCGCGGCATGTCCTATCCGAACGGATCGTTCAGCAAAGAGGTGGAGATCGCGATGGAGGCCTGCGGCATCGAGTATTCCCGCACGGTCCGTTCTACACACAGCTTCGCCATGCCGGACAATTACATGGAGTGGGATCCGACCTGCCATCACAACGATCCGAAGCTCTTTGATCTGGCCAGGGATTTCCTTGCGCTTAACAAGACGCAGTATCTGAACATGATGTACGTCTGGGGACATTCCTATGAGTTCACCAATAACAACAACTGGGAGCGCATCGAGGAGTTTTGCCGCATGATGGGCGGTCGTGAGGATATCTGGTATGCGACGAATATCGAGATCGTTGATTATATGAAGGCCTGGAAGCAGATGAAATTCAGCGCGGACGGAACCTTTGCTTTCAATCCGACGGCTTACACGCTTTGGATCGACGTCGATAAAGAGATGGTCCCTGTCCCGGCCGGACAGACGGTACATTTCTGATCTTCAGAGCAGAACGGCACGTCAAGACTACTACGAAACAGCAAAACGACTATGAAACGACAAATCTGGGCTGCCCCTTGGGGACAGTCCTTTTTGTATAATTCTGTATTTTTATAAAAGAATAATGATTTTCTCTTTACTTTAGCAATTTAGTATGGTAAAATACCAAAGTAAACAAAACGGAGACGCTTTGTTACAGAATAGACGTGTTCTTTCCTGAAAAGTCGCGTCATAGACCATGGAGGAAATAAAATGAAAAAGATTCTCGTACTGTTTATGGCACTCGTAATGCTCACCGCGCTGACGGGATGTTCCTCGGGCAAGGATTCCGGCTCTAAATCCGCGGATAAGAAGAAATTCATCATGGGTATCGATCCGGAATATCCGCCGTTCAGCTATCTGGGCGATGACGGCAAGTATACAGGCTTTGACGTTGAGGTCTGCCAGGCAGCCTGCGATTATCTCGGATGGGATCTGGAAATTTTCGCCGTGAACTGGGATGAGAAGCTGATCCAGCTGGATTCCAATGAATGCGACTGTGTATGGTCCGGCATGACAATCCTTGACAGTATGAAGGAAGCCGGATACATTATCTCCAAGCCATACTATGACAATACACAGGTTTTGGTTGTAAAGGACGACAGTGGATTTAATTCCTCCGCGGATCTGGCGGGCAAGCTGGTCGCCGTACAGCTGGGCACCTCCGGTGAGGCTCTGCTGAACGGCGATCTCGCGGATCTTGCAGCGACTTTCGGTGATGTCATCACGGCCGACAGCTTCCTGAAATGCTTTACGGAGCTTGCGGGCAACGCGGTTGACGCTGTCTTTGTCGACATGCCGGTAGCGGCAGATTATGTCGCGAAGAACGCGGGATACAGGATTATCGACGAGCAGCTTGGCGCGGAGCAGTACGGTATTGCGTTCCGTTCCAGAGACGAGGAGCTTGCCAAACAGATCGAGGACGCGGTTGCCGCACTGGTAGAGAACGGCACCTACGCAAAGATCGCGGAGAAAGAAGATTATTCCGAAATCGTTAACAACCTGATCTTCCTGAACGACTGATCCGGCTTTCCGGTAAATGAGCAACCGGACCTGTAACCGGCGGAATGACGGCTGAATCCGAAATCTGAGAGGTATTCGTATGTCGCTTTTGACAATGATTCTTAAGATGGGAGAGGGCCTGGGCAAGACCTGCGCGATTTTTTTCCTGACCCTGTTATTCTCTCTCCCGCTGGGTATGGTCGTGGCGCTCTTGCGGATGAGCAAGAATAAAGTCATCTCGGCCATTACGCGCTTTTTCATCAATATTCTGCGCGGAACGCCGCTGATGCTGCAGCTGCTTGCCGTTACCTACGGCCCGTATTATCTTTTCGGCATAAGTGTATCGCGCAATAAGCTGATCCCGGTCGTAATCGCGTTTGCCATCAACTACGCTGCGTATTTTGCCGAGATCTACCGCGGCGGTATCGAATCGATTCCGACGGGACAGTATGAAGCGGCTGAAGTGCTCGGATATTCCAGATTCCAGACTTTTATGCGGATCATTCTGCCGCAGGTCGTGAAGAGAATTATGCCCAGTATCACCAATGAAGTCGTGACGCTGGTCAAAGACACTTCGCTGGCGTTTACCGTCTCTTATCAGGAGATGTTTACAATCGGTAAACAGATCGCGAATTCTCAGACAAGCTTTCTGCCGTTTGTCGTCGCGGGCGTATTCTATTATATCTTTAACCTGATCGTGGACCGGGTTATGGGCAGAGTGGAAAAACGCCTGAATTATTATAAGTGAGCGGAGGGGTAGACATGTCTGAGAACAATACGAAAGCCTCCCGGGAGTCCTGTCCGATTCTGGAGATCAAGGGCCTGCAGAAATCCTTTAATGATCTTGCTGTTCTGCGGGATATCTCGCTCTCGGTAGAGCCTGGCAATGTCGTTTCGATCATCGGACCTTCCGGCTCCGGCAAATCGACCCTGCTGCGCTGCGCGGCATTTCTGGAAACGGCGGAGAAAGGCGACATTCTCTATGACGGGAAATACGCTCTGCGGGACGGAGTTTATGCTGAGAAGGCGGAGCTGAACCGGTTCCGTACGCTATTCGGCATGGTGTTCCAGAATTTCAACCTTTTCCCGCATTATTCTGTCATGAAAAATATCTGCGAGCCGCCGATCCTGCGGGGAGAGATCAAAGCGGAGGTCGAGGAGCGCGCGCTTGGTCTGCTGAAGAAAATGGGACTGGAGGGACGGGAGAACGCGTATCCGTATCAGCTTTCCGGCGGTCAGCAGCAGCGTGTGGCGATCGCGCGCGCACTGGCGCTGAATCCGGAGATCCTGTTCTTTGATGAGCCGACCAGCGCGCTGGATCCGGAGCTGACCGGCGAGGTGCTGAAGGTTATCCGTCAGCTCGCGGATGACCATATGACCATGGTTGTCGTTACGCACGAGATGGCTTTCGCGCGGGCTATCAGCAACCGCGTCATCTTCATGGACGGCGGATACATTATCGAAGAGGGCGATCCGGAAGAGGTCTTCGGCAATCCGAAGAAAGAGCGCACAAAGCGATTCCTGAGCAATTACAATCAATGATGAAGATTCAATATGTACTGCTTGATCCGACAGGAAACCGTACGATCCTGGTGGAAACACCGGTC
>CACZPA010000030.1 GCA_902782895.1 uncultured Eubacteriales bacterium | reverse complement strand
TGAACGAATGGATCGGTGCCGGGATCCGGCCGCCTCTGTTAATAAACTCTGCGCAGCCATAGCGGTTCACCGGCATGATCGGCGCATATCCGAGGAGTCCGCCGAATTCGACCTTCTCCCCGAGGCCCTTCCCGATCACGGGAATGATCCTGACGGCTGTCGTTTTGTTGTTTACCATACCGATCGCCGCTTCATCCGCAATGATACCGGAAATGGTCGAGGCCGGTACATCGCCGGGAATTGCGATCATATCCAGGCCGACAGAGCAGACGCAGGTCATCGCTTCCAGCTTCTCGATGGTCAGCGCACCTTTTTCCACGGCGTCGATCATACCCTGGTCTTCACTGACGGGGATAAACGCGCCGGAAAGTCCGCCCACATAGGAGGAAGCCATCACGCCGCCCTTTTTCACTTGGTCGTTCAGCAGTGCGAGCGCCGCAGTCGTTCCCGGCGCGCCCACGGATTCCAGGCCCATCTCTTCAAGAATTCCGGCAACGGAGTCGCCGATGGCAGGCGTAGGTGCCAGCGAGAGATCGATGATGCCGAACGGCACGCCGAGTCTTCTGGAAGCCTCCTGCGCAACCAGCTGACCGACTCTGGTAACTTTAAACGCCGTCCGCTTGACGGTCTCGCAGAGCACTTCAAAATTCTCACCGTGAATACCTGCCAGGGCGGTCTTTACAACGCCGGGGCCGCTGACGCCGACATTGATGATCGCATCCCCTTCCGTCACGCCGTGAAATGCGCCGGCCATGAACGGATTGTCATCCGGGGCATTGCAGAAGACCACAAGCTTGGCACAGCCGAGGGAATCGTTTTCCGCCGTTGCCTCTGCGGTGGCTTTGACCATCTCGCCCATCAGCTTGACAGCATCCATATCGATACCGGTGCGGGTGGAGCCGACATTCACGGAACTGCAGACACGTTCGGTCACGCTGAGCGCTTCCGGGATCGATTCGATCAGCATACGGTCCGCTTTTGTCATACCCTTCGACACAAGTGCGGAATAACCGCCGAGGAAATTGACGCCGGTCGTATGCGCAGCGCGGTCAAGCGTCTTCGCAATGCTGACAAAATCCTCCGGGCTCTTTGCCGCCGAGCCCGCGGCAAGCGCGATGGGCGTGACGGAGATTCTCTTGTTGACGATCGGAATCCCGTATTCATTCTCGATCTCTTCGCCGGTCTTTACAAGGTTCTCGGCCAGTCCGGTGATCCTGTCATAGATCTTGTCGTTGAATTTCTGAATATCGGTATCGGCGCATTCCAGGAGGCTGATGCCCATGGTGATGGTGCGGACATCCAGCTTCTCCTCGTCGATCATTTTATTGGTCTCGAGAATTTCATTAAACTCTATCATGGCAATTTCTCCTGCTATTCCTTACAGATAATCTATGCATCGTATATTTGTGATCGCTCCGCTTCGCTCTCACGATCATAAATGCTCATCTGTGTACACGCCTGACAGCTTATATCCGATGCATCTTCGTGAAGATCTCTTCCTTCTGGCAGAGGATCCGGACGCCGATCTTCTCCCCGATCTCCGAAAGACCGCCGGCAAGCTCGCCGTGGGACTTCGGGGAGCCGGATACGTCCACGACCATCATCATATTGAAGAAGCCGTCCACGATCGTCTGGGAAATGTTCAGGATATTGACCTGATTGTCGGCGAGATAGGTGCAGACGCCGGCGATGATGCCGACAGTATCTTTTCCGGTGACTGTGATGATTGTTCTTTCCATAGTAAACCCCTTCTAAATCTCATATACTTTTCCGCAGATGTCGCGGGGGGCGACATCCAGCGGGAAATCAGAAGCCTTGTACACATTGTCGCTGCCGTCGATCTCCAGCCTGACAGTCTCCTCCGCCAGCAGCGGATAATTATTCTCCTTGCTCAGATGTCCGAGCACGATATGCCGGATCCCGTCATGCAGGATCTTCGAGATCAGCTGCCCGGCGGTCTCATTGCACAGATGCCCGCGGCTGCCGAGGATCCTGGTCTTTAACGGATACGGATACGGCCCTAGTTCCAGCATCCGGATATCGTGATTGGCCTCCACCATCACCATATCCAGATCCTTCAGTTCCCCGGTGATCCGCTCATCATACTCGCCGAGATCCGTCACCACCGCGAGTTTCCGCTTCCCGTCCGACAGTCTGTAGGCGACCGGATCGGCCGCGTCGTGCGGCACGGAAAACGGATGGATCTGCATGCTGCCGAGCGTAAGATCCCGATCGCTTTCGATCGGATGGAACAGTTCTTCATTCACCCGGCCGAGCCGGCCGTCCGAGAGCATCCGATCGATCGTGCCTGCGGTCGCATAGACCGGAACTTCACATTTCCGCAGCAGCACGCCCAGACCCTTGATATGATCCGCGTGCTCATGGGTGATCAGGATCCCGGTCAGATCCTCCGGCGCAAGTCCGACGGAAGCGAGTCCCTCGCGGACACGTTTACCCGGAATACCGTCGTCGATCAGGAAATGCTCCGTATCGTTCCCCACATAGATGCAGTTGCCCGAGCTTCCGCTCGAAATGCTTAAAAACCTCAATTTGTTTCCCTCAAATCGCGCATCAGAAGAACTTTCCCGACACGCGGATGATCCGTCTCCGGTTCCATGACGGCCCGGATCTGCGCCTCGGTCTCTTCTATGCTGTCTCTGTTGTCGATCACATGCGCGGCCATATTGACATAGACATACTCCGGCGGCTGCGCTGCCAGGATGCTCCTGCATTTATCCTCCGTATAGCCGCGGCCTGCCATAAGCCGCCGGATCCGGTCCCGCTCCGGTACATGGATGTACCAGATTTCATCACACAGCTCTTTCATGCGGGCGGCCTCCGGAAGCGCCGCTTCATAGGCGATAATGCTGCGGCGGCTCCTTCTGATCCTGGCCGCCACCTCATCCCGGACGAGCGGGTGAATGATCGCGTTCAGCCGCAGCCGGAAATCCGGGCAATAGTAAAGTGCGGTGCCCAGTTTCTCCTTGTCGATCGTTCCGTCGGCGGCGAAATATTGATCGCCCCATTCCTTTTTGATGCCTTCATGTCCGGGCATGCCCGGCATCATCAGTTCCTTCGCCACGATATCGGCTTCGATTACCTGCGCACGGTAATCCTTTTTCAGTATGCCCAGCACAACGCTTTTCCCGCTGCCTACGCCTCCTGTGATCCCAATGACCTTTTTCATTGCACACATCCTTCAGTTTTCGGGGCGGATCCCCTTTTTTTACTTGGTCTCAAACCATGTGTGTCCGGTGCTTACGGCAACTTCCAGCGGCACCTTCAGTTCTGCCGCGCCATGCATCTCTCTGTACAGGATCTCACGGGCTGCTTCCTGTTCCTCTTCCGGCACTTCGAGAAGCAGTTCGTCATGCACCTGCAGCACTATCCTTGCCCGCAGGCAGGCTTCCTTCAGTGCTCTGTCAACACGTATCATAGCGATCTTCATGATGTCCGCGGCGGTTCCCTGGATCGGGGAATTCATCGCAACGCGCTCGCCGAACTGTCGCTGCATGAAGTTCGATGCTTTCAGTTCCGGGATCGGCCGGATCCTGCCGTACAGGGTCCTGACATAGCCGAGCCGCTTTCCGCGGGCGACCAGCGCATCCAGATATTCCTTTACCTGCGGATAAGTCTCAAAGTATCGTTCTATATATTCGCTTGCTTCTTTTCTTGTAATGCTCAGGTCTTCGCTGAGTCCGAACGCACTGATGCCGTAGACGATCCCGAAATTGACCGCCTTCGCATTGCGCCGCATTTCCGGCGTCACCTCATCAAACGGGATGTGGAATACCTGCGAGGCCGTGATCCGGTGGATGTCCTGATCCTGATTGTAGGCTTCGATCAGCTTCTTATCCCCGGACATATGCGCCAGCACCCGCAGCTCGATCTGGGAATAGTCGGCGTCAATGAACACGCAGCCGGTATCCGGCACAAAGACCTTCCGGATCGCGCGGCCGAGTTCCATTCGCACGGGAATGTTCTGCAGGTTCGGATCGGTCGAGCTGATCCGGCCGGTGGCTGTGATCGTCTGGTTGAAATGTCCGTGGATCCGTTCGTCCTCCCCGATAAAGGCCGCCAGCCCGTCCGCATAGGTGGATTTCAGCTTGGTCAGGGTGCGATAGGAAAGCACCTTTTCCGCGATCGGATGAATACCTTTCAGTTTCTCCATGACATCGACATTGGTCGAGTAGCCGGTCTTCGTTTTCTTCGCATACGGAAGCTTCATCTCCTCGAACAGGACTTCGCCGAGCTGTTTCGGGGAATTGATATTGAACGGATGTCCGGCCAGTTCGTATATCTCCGTTTCCAGCTGCGCAATGCTGCCGGTCAGGTTGTCTCCGTATTCTTTCAGCGCATCCCGCTTCACCCGGATGCCTGCTTTTTCCATATGATACAGCGAGCAGATCAGCGGCATCTCGATCTCTGTATAGAGCTTCAGCATGCCCCTCTCTTCCAGCTTTCCGGTGATCGCATCTGCTGCAGCCAGCAGGATATCCGCGCCCTGGGTTTCTTTGGTCACGGGCGTTGTATCCTCCAGGAATTCCGCCGAAATATCCGTAATATCATAAGCGCTCTTCAGAGGATTCAGCAGATACGCCGCGACGCCTGCATCCAGGATCTTTGCATCTTCCGGGATGTCATATTCGTGTAGCAAAGTTTTCAGATCCAGCGTAATGACCCGCTCTGACGCAGCGATCACTTCCCGCAGGAATGCCGACAGGTCCTCCCGACGAAGGCCTCCGCTGCTGTCCTCCGTAAAGTACAGTGCCCAGGTTTCCTCCTGTCCGGAGCAGCGGATGGCGGCACCGGTCAGCATCTTCTCTTTTTTCTTCTTTTTCTTCTCTTCCTCTGCTTCTCCGATCACGGGAGCAGGCTCATAGAGGAGGAGAATGCTGCTGTCACAACCGTCGGTCAGCTTCTTCCGGATCTTTGCAAGTTCTGTTTCCTCTGAAATATATTTTACATTGTGTTCACGCGAGTCTGTCCCGGCGACTGCCTCCCCGCCGGCTTCCGTTTCAAAGCGTTTCATCAGCTTTTTCAGTTCCAGCTTTGCGATCAGCTCATAAGCTTCTTTTGTGAAAACGGACGTGTAAGCCGCCTTCTCCGGATCAAATTCAATCGGCGCCGTGTCACAGATCTCTGCCAGCTTTCGGCTCATTTCCGCCATATCAAAATGCTCCGTCAGCATGTTCTTCGCACGCGGCGGCTTCACTTCAGCAAGATTTTCCCGGATGCCCGCAAGGCTGTGGTATTTCTGAATCAGTGCGGTCGCGGTCTTCTCTCCGATGCCGGGGACGCCGGGGATGTTGTCGGAAGTATCGCCCATCAGCGCCTTTACATCGATGAATTCCTGCGGCGTCACGCCGTATGCTTCCTTCAC
>CACZPA010000029.1 GCA_902782895.1 uncultured Eubacteriales bacterium | reverse complement strand
GCGGCTCCGGAGGGCCAGCGGTCCTCATCGTACAGCCAGGCAAGCATCTTCTCCTTCTTGGCCTTCTCAACACAGGCCTTGATGACCTTCATGTATTCCTGGCTCAGATACGGCGTATCCAGACCGGTACGGGGATGCATATGAAATCCGCCGAGCCCCATCTCCTTGAAATACTCCACCTGCCGGGTCATTGTGGCCTCGTCCAGCTTGCAGTTCCAGGCCCAGAAAGGCGCTCCGCGGTATGAAGAATCCGGATTGCGGAACAGTCTGTCAAAATTCTTCTTGTTCATGTTTATCCTCCTGTTATATCATCCGGCTCATGCTGTATGAACCGGTTATCTCTCCTTATCCCAGCCAGACAAGCGGGATGTAAAGCGGCAGAGGCCGATGCTCCGACACAACCTCGATCAGTCCGCGGTTCACCGCGTCCACGTGTTCCCCGGCCGTTACAGTCATCTCCCACTTTGCATAAACGCTGGTCTGCGCACTGCGGTGTTCCAGATACTGACTATGCGGATACTCCGCTGTCCATCCCTCCGGCAAACTCACGCGAATGGCCTCCCAATGCGGATCCGAATCCACGTTGCGGAAAGTGACCCGAACCTTTGATTCTCCGCAGGGGCGGATCATCGGCTCCTGATCGTACTCCACGACCGCCGACAGGCAGTTCTGACGGATATCGTATGAATAGGGACTGCGGTTCAGGAAGTCCGCGGTATACGGTTGTCTGCCGGGAATCTGCTCTGCGGCGGCGAGATCGATCTCCGTCACGCCTTCCGTCCACTCGCTGGTCACTCCGTACGCGTGCAGCACCTCCGGCATCAGGTCGATAACCTGCTCCGTCAACTCCTTGCAGGTCGCAGGCGTACGTCCGAAAGTCCGATCCATCGCGACCGTAACAATCCTGTCCCCAATATACTCCGCAAGATCCTGCGGGATCGCCTGCGTTCCGCCCAGGATCCCCATCACAGCTCCACAGGTCGCTCCTGTACAGTCCGTATCATCTCCGCAATTGATCGCGGTGTAGACAGATCGCTTGAAATCCCTTTCTCCGTACAACAGCCCGATCACGGTATAGGCAATATTGGCCGGTGCCTGGAACCATCCGAGATCATTGACCTCAAGCACCTTGGTCCTCGTGTCTTTCCACGGTGTTCCCTTATCGTACTCCGTCATGACAAGACGGACAAGACGGCTGACCCGGCTTTCTTTCGGAATATACACAAGCGCTTTCTCAATGGCGCTCCGCGCGTCCTTGCAAAAGAAAGCCATGCTCTCAAGCGCTGTCGTAAACATCTCCGCGACGGTGCCTTCCGAGATGCCGTGATCGATGCAGGCATCCATGATGCCGTATGTCATCGCGACCTGCGGAAATCCCGGCGCCAGGCATGCCCAGACTTCCGAACGGATCCACGCGCCGTTAGAGGTTTTCCATCCGTCATTCTTCACTTCTCCGCACATCGGCGGAAGTAATCCCATCCGCAGATTGCTCTTGCCGATGCCGTACTCATTCCAGTTCGGCGGAATCGTCCGCAGCCAGTACCAGCCAAGCGTATTCGCGTCCAGCGCCTGCGGCCCGACCTCCTGCATGGCCCGCAGCCAGACAAGCTGCAGATCCAGATCGTCATTGGGAAGCGGCTCGCCCTTAGGCGACGCGAAGCCATGGATATCCTGCAGCTCTGTCTTGCCCTCATAAGGCGTCCCCAGCGTACCGCCGATATTCTTGCCCTGCCAGCAGGCATAGATCTTATCCCGCAGCTCGGCTTTGTTCCATTTGACAAGCATTCTGATCCCTCCGTTTTTGTAAGATTAAGGCCTGCGAAAAAGGGACACTTTTTCACAGGCCGAATGGCTTATCGTTATTTACTTGTTGACCTTGGCCGAATCTCTCAGGATGACGTCGTGCGCGCCGCCCTCTACGATACTCGTGGAGGAAACCAGCGTCAGACGCGCTTTCTCCTGCAGCTCCGGAATCGTCAGCGCGCCGCAGTTGCACATCGTATGCTTGATCTTGGCGAGCGTCGCGTTCACGTTATCCTTAAGGCTGCCGGCGTAAGGAACGTAGGAATCTACGCCTTCCTCGAAGGTCAGGCCCTTCTTGCCGCCGAGGTCGTAGCGCTGCCAGTTGCGCGCGCGGTTGGAACCCTCACCCCAGTACTCTTTGACGTAATTGCCGTTGATCATCAGACGGTCGGTCGGGCTCTCATCAAAGCGGGCGAAATAACGGCCGAGCATGACGAAATCGGCTCCCATCGCCAGTGCCAGCGTGATGTGATAATCGTAAACGATACCGCCGTCCGAGCAGACAGGGACATAAATTCCGGTCTCTTTGAAGTACTCGTCACGGGCCGCCGCGACCTCGATCATCGCGGTCGCCTGTCCGCGTCCGATACCCTTGGTCTCACGGGTGATGCAGATCGAACCGCCGCCGATGCCGACCTTTACGAAATCAGCTCCAGCCTCGGCCAGGAAGCGGAATCCGTCGCGGTCAACCACGTTGCCGGCTCCGACCTTGACCTTGTCACCGTATTTCTCACGGATGAACTTCAGGGTGTTGGCCTGCCATGCGCTGTAGCCCTCGGAAGAATCGATGCAGAGGACGTCCGCGCCGGCTTCAACAAGCGCCGGAACACGCTGCTCGTAGTCGCGGGTATTGATACCGGCGCCGACG
>CACZPA010000028.1 GCA_902782895.1 uncultured Eubacteriales bacterium | reverse complement strand
GTCTTCAATCGTGATGATCCTCTCCTGCGGCGGTATGAAGTTGGACAGAACATTCAAAAGCGTTGTTTTACCTGCGCCTGTCCCGCCCGCGACAAAGATATTGTACCGATTTACAACCAAAGACCGCAGAAAACCCGCTGCCTCCTGTGTCATGGTGCCCCATTTGACAAGTTCCGCCGCCTGGATCGGATCCTTCCGGAATTTCCGGATCGTGAGGGCCGGACCGTTCAGCGCTACCGGAGGCAGGATCACATTCACTCTCGACCCGTCCGCAAGCCTCGCATCCGCAATCGGCTCATTTTCGTTCACCTTGCGATTGACACTGCCGACAATTTGCTGAATCACGTCAAAAAGCCTTTCCTCCGACTCGAAGCATACTTTCGCTTCCTGCAGGATGCCGGCCTTCTCCACATACACATGCCGCGGTCCATTAACCATAATATCGGTGATTTCCGGATCTTCCAGCAAGGGCTGCAGTATATCAAGGCCGCGCAGAGAATTGTACAGCCGTTTCCCCAGCTCCGCTCTGTCTCTCGCCGTAAAGCCGCCTGCTTCCGCGGCTTCCGAAACCTTCAGAAAAATCTCTTCTCTGACCTGCTGGTCCGATTCCTCCTGTCTGGTTCCAAGCTCCTCCAGGATTCTCCTTCGCAGTCTGCGATACTGCTCCTCCCGTTCTTCAAATGAATTCCCGTACGAGTTCATAATACTCACTTGTCTTGTCCGGAATACGCTGCCCGGCCTCCCATACCAGGAGTCCGGGGCTCCGGGGCAATATCACAGCATCTGGCAGCAATGCCGGTTCGTTGCCTCCGGTCTGAATCAACGTGATCCGTCCCGGAATGCTGTTTTCTTCCTCATTCAAAAAAGCCTCCAGTCTGCGGCTTCCGGCCGCTGTATCCCGGTACAGCAAAAACACCCGTCCGCATAACGGTACAATACGGTGATTCACGCCTTCCCACGATGTTCCCATATCGCAGATTATCAGATCAAAAGCTTCCGCAAGCAGTGCCGTAAAACCTCTGATCTGCTCATCTGTCAACTCCATCAGATCCCTGTAAGATCTGCACGGCCGAATGAAAAACAGCCCGTTCCGCTGCCGTACCGCGATCCGTTCCAGATTCCTCCCGAACTCTTCTTTTTCTCCCATCAGGAACCAGTAAATCCCATCAGACATCGTAAAACGGCTGTTCGACTCAAAATACTCTTCCCACTCGGGAAATTCCTCCATCATCCAGTATAAAATCCGCCGATCCGGATCCTGCCGCGCCGCCAGATCCGCAAATGTCATAGCAAATGTAGTCTTACCGCTCCCGCCCTGCGGCGAATACACGCAGACAAATCGATTCGCCTTCAAATCCGTATCCACCGCAGCATCCTCTTGTCCTTTGAGCAGCTGTTCCCCCGCGCTGCCCTTATCCCCTGCCTCCCTTGCTGATTCCTTATCTGCCATTTCCAGCAATGCATCCACGATCCGATCCGCCGGCTGCAGCGCGGAAATGCTCTCCGTATCAGCGCTTCCTCCGCTGTCTTCAAAACACAGCGCAAGACGCCTCGTTCCCTGCTCGGCCGGATCGTCCGTGATGATATACTCATCCCGCACCGCATCCTGTAAATCTCCGTCCTGAAGAATTATTGTATCCGCACAATGCTTCCGCAGATAACTCCCTAATTTCTCTGTATAATAAGGATCCTGCATACGGATCCGAACTTTCAAAGCCTTCTTTCTCATCCAATCGCTCCTCTCCATACGCCCATATAACCCTGTCCCCCTGAAAAAATCCGGAAGGCGGACGGCTGCGATCGCCCGCGCTTCCGCAGTCTGATCAGGACCTTCTCACTTATTGATTTGCAGACAACTCCTTTTCTCCCCTTCCAATGTATATTCCGGGGAAATGCAGCATCGACCCGGTTCACGCCTCACAAGATACAGCATTTTCCCGCAAAAGTCCTGAAACGACACATTTCATTCTTTTGATTCATTTAATTCATTTTGTGTCTGTACCGTCAAAACGTTCTCTTTTCTGCTTATTCAAGCCATTTTTCTGCCGGGCAGCTGTACCCGTCCCCGCAGAACAGGGTGGACAAATCCGCCTCAAGCCTCTATAATAAGCCGTAAGAACGGATCAAGATCCGACACGGAGGAAGACTTTATGAACGGTTTTACTTTTACTCTTCCGGAGAACGGAAGGCTCATCTGCATCGCAGACTGCCATGGGAATTATGTTCTGCTGCGCCGGCTGATCAACCGCCTCGATCTGCAGCCGCAGGATACACTGGCGATTCTGGGCGATTTCAGCAACAAGGGCTGGGGTAATCTTTCCTGTACCGCCTATCTGATGTATCTGGAAAAAGCCCGTCCGCGCACCTTTATCTTTGCCGGTAATGGCGAATACCGCAACATCCGGTATTTTCTTGAGGGAGACAGGGATTGGATCCTTAAATATCTGAAAAAATGGCCGACCCGTAACATCTATCTCGAATGGGCGGCGGAATGCGGTTTTTCGACCGTAACCGAAGATAATTTCGAGGAAGCGCACGCCGCCATTCTGGATTGCTTTGGCGATATGATGCGCTGGGTGCGGGATCTCCCACTTTTTGCCTACAATGACCGTTATTTGCTGGTGCATTCCGGACTGGAAACGCTTCCTGAGGACGGTACCGCGGATCCCAGCTGCATAGAAAACGACTTTCTGCAGAACGGAACAAACCGTACCGGCAGATGGGAGATCGTTGGCCACTATCCGGTCGCCAATCTCTATCCCGGCCAGATGAATCCGCTTGTCCGCGCGGATGAACACGTCATCGGCATCGACGGCGGTGTCAACACGCTCCGCTTGGAGCAGCTGAACGCGCTGATCTGCACGCCCGACGGTTTTTACTATACTTTCGAAGACAGCGACGAGGCTCATGTAATCGCGCAGGACTATGCGCCTCAGCCTCTCGACAGGCCCCCGCTCATTCAGAAATGGCCCGATGTCTATGTGGATGTGATTCGCCGGGACAGTTCCTTCAGTCTCTGCCGCAGCCTTCAGGGCCGCGAAGGCTATGTCAAAAATGAGTGTCTTGTCCAGGACGACAAAGGCCTTCGTATGGCCAAAAGCACACTTGCGGAGCTCTTGCCCGTACATGCCGGAGAAATCGTCAAGCTTCTCGACGCCTCTTCAGAGGATTATTGGTTCGTCAAGAATAAAGCCGGCCTGATGGGCTATGTCCCGAAGTCAGCCGTCGGTGATCCGGTAAAGCTTGACGCACCTTTTGCCGGCATTCTGCCGCTCACATCGATTTAAGGAGGAACCGCGATGAAAATACTCTTTATCCGTCACGGCGATCCTGATTATGAGCACGATACGCTTACCGAGAGGGGCTTTGAAGAAGCCGAGATCCTCTCCGAATACCTGAAAAATCTTCCGATCAAGGCTTTCTATGTATCCCCTCTCGGAAGAGCGCAGGCAACCGCTGCCCCTGCCCTGCGGAAAATGGGAATGACGGCTACGACCTGCGACTGGCTCAAGGAGTTTTCACTGGTCCTGACCGATCCCGTCACCGGCGAAAAGCGCATTCCGTGGGACTTTAAGCCTTCCGAATGGCTGGACATTCCGCAGTATCAGGATCCGGACAAATGGTTCACGACACCTTTTATGCGGACCGGTCCCATCGAAGAAACCGCGCGTGAGGTCTACGCCGGATTTGACAGTATTCTGGCCTCACACGGCTACCGCAGAGAGGGCCGCTGGTACCGCGCCGAGCGGCCAAACCGCGACACCATCGCGTTTGTCTGCCATTTCGGCGTAGAATGCCTGCTTCTTTCCTATCTGTACCACGTCTCGCCGGTCCTTCTGTGGCACTACACCTTAGCACGGACGACATCCGTCACCACCCTTGCTTCCGAAGAGCGTGAAGAAGGCATCGCCCTGTTCCGCTGTCTTTCCTACGGAGATGTGTCCCATCTTTCGATCGCAAAAAAAGAACCGACCTTTGCAGGACGGTTCTGTGAACGCTATATAGATATGGACGAACGGCACTGACACGGTCAGACAGCCGATAAGAAGCGGGCACGCGCCGGTCAGACGTAATCGATCACTTCGCAGATACGCTTCTCTGCCTGCGCGCCTTCCGGAATCGGATAGATCGGATATACATGATTGAGTCCGTCCCCGATGTGAAACTCGCAGAAAACGCCGGCGGCCTTCAGCTTCTGATAAAAAGCCCAGATATCCGGATAGAAGATCTCCCGGGTCCCGGTAAAAAGCAGAACGTTCCGCAGACCGCTGACATCGCCGAAAAGCGGACTCAGCCGGTAATCCTTCGGATCCGTGTCTCCGGCCCAGAGCTTGCCCATTTCACGCAGGCCATAGATGCCAAGCATCGGATCGTTCGGCTCGATTTCCACCATGTCCGGGTTGGACATGCTGATATCCAGCCACGGTGAAAGCAGGATCAGGTGCCCAGGCTGTCTGCGGCCGGTTTTCGCGAGATATTCGCAGAATCCCACAGCAAGTCCGCCGCCGGCGGAATCCCCCATGATCGTCAGGTTATCGAGGTCCATCTCCTCGGCCAGCTTCATATACAGATGGTCGAGCAAGGTGTAGGTTTCCTCAAACTGATGGTCCGGCGCGAGCGGATACACAGGCATCATCGCCTGAATGTCCAGCTTCGCCGCGATCTGCGACAGAAAGAACCAGTGTCCCGTAATCGCCTGTGTAATATAGGACCCGCCGTGCAGATACAGAATGCGCTCCGGATTGTCCGCGTCCGAGTTGATCGTGAAAAGCTGCATGCCTTCGAAATTCTCTTCCTGCAGGTGCAGTGTCCCGATCATCAACGGAGAGACGTGGACTTCTTTTTTATTTTCCTCCCGCATCTCCTCGATATAACGCTGACAGGCCTCCGGATCGATAAAAACCTTCTTGCTTCCATACATATGCAAGGCGGCTTCTGCGGCACCCGCCCGGAGGGATCTTCTCTTCTCCGGTCTTCTGGCCCAGTATTTCCGCAAAACGATGTCTGCTGCTCCCATTTATGATCTCCTCTGCGGGGAATCCGTCCCCTCTATACCGGCCAGATCCCGGATGACCGCGCCTGCGATGACAAGCCCTGCCGCGCCGGGCACAAAAGAAATCGATCCCGGCGTGCGTCCACCTACCGCGAGCGCAGTTTCTTTGGAATACACGACTTTCAGTTGCCGGATGCCGCGTTTACGGCACTCCTGCCGCATGACCTTCGCGAGCGGGCAAACCGACGTTTCATAGATGTCCGCGACCTCAAAGCGGGACGGATCCAGCTTGTTGCCGGCGCCCATCGCGCTGATCATCGGCACGCCGGCTTCCTGCGCGCATTCCGCGAGCGCCAGTTTCCCGCTGACCGTATCGATCGCGTCCACAATATAGGAATACTGCGAAAAATCAAACTGTTCTTTATTCTCCGGCAGGAAAAACACCTGGTAGGTCCGGACTTCGCACTCCGGGTTGATATCCAGAATTCTGTCTCTGGCCACTTCCACCTTCGGCCTGCCGACCGTGGATCGCAGCGCGTAAATCTGCCGGTTCAGATTGGAAAAGGCGACCGCGTCCGGATCGATCAGATCCAGATGTCCGATTCCGGATCTCGCGAGCGCTTCGGTCACATAACCGCCAACGCCGCCGACGCCGAAAACCGCGACTCTCGCCCGCGCGAGTTTTTCCAATGCTTCCGCGCCGATCAGCATCTCCGTACGGGAGAGCATTTCCTCCCGGGCTGTTTTATCCATCATCGCGGCACCTCCTTGTATACGCTTGAACATCAGAATTATAGTACATTAACCGTAAATACGCAAGGTGCAATCCATAGCAAAAAGCCGGCGGATATCCTGCCCGGAGAGCTCGCCGGCCCTGTTATTTGCTTTATACAACGCACGAAGCTTTATGACTCGTCAGGATAGATGATCGCTTCGTACTCCGTCTTGTTTCCGTCCGCATGCGTTACGGTCAGCTTCGCCGCGTCCGCGTTTCCGGTCATCTCCATGGTATCGCCTGTCGTCAGTACCACTTCATAAAGGTCATAATCCATCGCGTTTTCATCGATCAAGCCGATATCATAGATGTTGCCAGATACACCGTCAAACTTTTTAAAATCGAAGCCGATCGTATGGCCCTTCTGAACAGGAGCAATCGTAATGGGATCTCCCCAGTATTCATTCTCAGGCGGAGTAATGTACACATTGTCAATCCGAACTTCCATAGCGTTCTTAAAATGCAGTTCAAAACCGTCACCGGAATCCTCTCCGCATCCCGCGAATGCCAGAACGCCTGCCAGCAGCGCAATCGCAATCAGAACTGTCCAAAACCGTTTCATGATGTCATCCCTCCTGTTATAATCAATCACCTGCATTATAACAAACCGCAAATGTAAAAGCAATACCGCCGCGACTTATTCCGTGCTTTCCTTATTCAGTGCTTCACGTATATCTTCCGCCATAAACTGCAGTGTCCCCATTTTGTCATAGCAAGCCTGCATACGCTTTTCATACTCCGCCGCGCGCGCCTCGTCTCCGACACGCTGGTAGGCCAGATAATAAGAATATGCTTCGAAATAATCACAGACCGCGTAAGGCACCGCATAATCAGCATCCGTCTTTTCATCGATCCCCATCGCGCGGTTCTGCACGACCTGATCCAGCGCGTCTATATAGCGGCCGTTATTCAACGTAATCAGAATCGCAGACGGCTTCTCGTAATAATCATACTTCCACGGCGCGGACTGCTTTATCGCAAACGCGATCAGAATGATAAGCAGAAAGCACAACGCCGTTACAAGAATGCTGAACCCGGTATTCTTTCCGTTCTTCTGTCCTAAAATCCGCTTATTCATTCTCATACCCCTCCGCTAAAAGAATCGTCAGTCTGGCGCGGGAAAGCGTCGGCACCGATGCGATTTCTTCCTCCGAAAGCCCGTAATACGCCTTTAGCAGCAGTTCCGTCCTCTCAACAATGGCATCCATGTATGCCGTCTTATCCTCAGTATAGCAATAATCCTTGTCATATGTCTGACGTTCACGGTTTTCATAAATGTTTTCGACATAGCGTGCCATGTACTCGCATTTTTCTTCCAGTGTCTCGTATTTCTCATGAATTCCTTCCGTCATCAGCTCCATGGTATAGTTATAGAAATACTGATAATACATGGAAATCGAGAAAACCTTATTATACTCGTCCATGGCCTTGGAATATGTCAGACGGTTCCGATAGCCGAATTCATAGAGATTGATCGGATCGACCTCCGCCATATACTCCTGTATCTGCTCCGCATAAGTCTCTTTGTTGGCAGCGATCGTCCTCTCGATACGCGCGTCGCGGATCTCGTCACCCATAAAGCACAGGACCAATGCCACCGCGCAGAGCGCGACCAGTACTGCGACAATGGTAATGCGCACACTTCGGCGGTTCAGCTTTGAAACATGCGTCAGAACCTCCTGTTTGGTGTTCTGATAATCCTCCTGATATGCCTGCATCGCGCGTCTGTGCTTGATATACTGCGGATTAGGCCTCCCGCAGTATGGGCATCTCTCGTCTTCAATCTGAAGGTTACTGCCGCAAAACTTACACTTCATAGGTTACCTCTCTTATCTGAACTGATGATAGTATTCCACCGCGATCTTATCGCATTTGCGCAGATTCAGATATCCGTCCTCATCCCGGATTTCCTCTAAAAACCGCGTCATCTGCTCCTCCGAAAAGCCAAGCCGTTCATGGATTGCCTCCGCGATCTCCTCCCGGCACGCGGCAAGAACCACCGCTTCGTTCTCGTCCTGCAGATTCTGTCTGGCGATTTTCTCATCGCTCAGATCATAAAAATCAAACATATTCCGGACCAGGATTTTGCCAAGCTCCTCACTGCAGATGCCGTCTTCCTCCAGCATTTTCAGTTCTTTCTGAATCTGAAGATATTCCATATACCAGCTCATAAAGCTGTAATGCTTCCAGTCCCAGATCCGGTGGTCTTCTTCCATATACGTATTCAGAAGATCCGCAGCCTCTTGATAAGAGCCTTTTTCGTACAGGCTGTCCAGCTTTGCGAAGGCGTCTTTCTGCCAGAGCAGCTCCGCTTCTGTCATTTCATAATCATAATGTCTTCTGGAATTGATATAATCTATCAGGAAAGTCGTCCCGACGATAGCCAGAATGACGACTCCGATAAGAATCAGCCTTTTTACCAGTTTTTTTGTGCTGTTTCGGACTTCTGTTCTGACATGCTCTGCCGCAAGCTCATCCACATGATCCAGCTCCTGCCGCACCTTCTCGAGATCGCCCAGATACTTCTCTTCCGCGCCTTCCGGATTGATATAATCACAGTACGGACATTTCGACAAATGTTTATCGTATTCCGCGCCGCAGTTTGGACATGTGATCAGCTCGGTTATCTGCTCCATGGCCGGATCCCCCCTTTTGTTTCATTGTATCACTTGAAGAGGCGATTGACAATATGTACACATCCTGAACGGGCCCGAAAACGCTTGACCTTTTCCGGAACTGTCCCTATAATACGGGAAGGCTTCAGTCCGGCGCATGTTCTGTCCCTGGCTCTCGGCATTGTCGTCGGCATCGGAGAAATCGCCTCTGCGGTCTATATT
>CACZPA010000027.1 GCA_902782895.1 uncultured Eubacteriales bacterium | reverse complement strand
CCTGCCCTGCGGATGGTTCGCGAGCCTCGCCGTTGCTCTGATCCGCTATTTTACCGGAGCATGGAAGAAGAAAGCCATCGTTTAATTCTTTCCTGCTGGTTGACAGTGCTGTCTTTTTCCATTATAATATAAGTATCTTATAGCTTGCGTTTAATCAAATAAAGGAGGATTGTTTTGTGGTTAATCTGAAGGAAAAGCCCTATTATCTGAAGGACGAAGATATCAAGTGGGTAGAAGAGACCATCGCTTCTATGACCACGGAAGAGAAGATCGGCCAGCTTTTCATGAATATGGTAGCTGATCGTTCTGAAGAAGCTCTTCGCGCGAGCGTCCGTAAGTATCATTTCGCAGGCACACGTTATCGCAGCGTTTCTGCTGAGGAGCTGTACGAGCAGAACCGGATTCTGCAAGATGAGAGCCGTATTCCTCTGCTGGTCGCTTCTAACTGTGAAGCCGGTGGTAACGGTGGTGTAGGCGGCGGCACTCCTCTTGCGAACGGAGCTGCCTTGGCTGCGATCAACGATGAGGACGCTTCCTACAAAGTCGGTTATATGTCCGCTCAGGAAGGCGGAGCCATCGGCTGCAACTGGAACTTCGCGCCGGTTTCCGATATTCTGTTCAACTGGAGAAACTCCGTTGTGCAGGTACGCGCGATCAACAATAATACGGATGATGTCTGCCGCCTAGCGAAAGCTTTCGCGATGGGCGTACAGGATGCCGGCCTTGCTGCCTGCATCAAGCACTTCCCCGGCGACGGCACAGAGGAAAACGACCAGCATCTGATGATGGGTCTTAACGATCTGACCTGTGAAGAATGGGACGCGACGTTCGGCAAGGTCTATAAGACCATGATCGACGCCGGTGTCATGACCTTCATGGCCGGCCATATCGCGCAGCCCGCTTATCAGAGAAAGCTTGCCGGCCGTGAACTCAAGGATTCCGAGATCCTGCCCGCTACCCTCTGCCATGAGCTGATTACCGGACTTCTGAAGGAGAAGCTGGGATTCAACGGACTGGTTGTTACGGATGCGTCTCATATGGTCGGTATGACAGCCGTTATGCCGCGTCATCTGCAGGTTCCGACCGCTATCGCTGCCGGATGCGACCTGTTCCTGTTCTTTGACGAGCAGGACTTTGGCTTCATGATGGACGGATACAAGAACGGCATTATCACCGAAGAGCGACTGAGCGATGCTCTGCATCGTACGCTCGGACTGAAGGCTGCTCTCGGCCTGCACAAGAAGAAGGCTGCCGGCACCATTATGCCGCCTAAGGAAGATCTTGCCAAGGTCGGATGCAAGGAGCACATCGAAGCCGCGCATGAGCTGGCAGACCGTTTCATCACGCTGGTTAAGGATACGCAGAAGGCTCTGCCGCTCGATCCTGCAAAGCATAAGAAGATCAAACTGGTCTATATCGGCGGAACCAACCGTGTCGTCGCCGGTAAGCTGCAGGCTATCGAAGACCGTACTCCGGAGCTCTTCAAGAAAGCTATGGAAGCCGAGGGATTCGAAGTCATCACACAGGATCCGGAAGGTGTTGTGAAGGGTAATCTGGCCAAGGTTAAAGAGACCTATGACGCCGTTATCGTTCTGGCGAACTGCGTCGGATTCGCGACCTTCAACTCCATGCGTATTAAGTGGGATAATCCCGCGAACCAGCCCTGGTATGTTCCGGAGCTGCCGACAGTATTCATCTCCACTGCTCTGACGAATCATCTGATAGACTTCACAATGAGCCATACCTACATCAACGCTTACATGGACAGCCCGATCGTTCTGGAAGAGCTTGTCAAGAAGCTGACAGGCAAGTCCGAATTCAAGGGCCGTTATAATGAGAATGTATGGTGCGGCCGCTGGGATACCAAGCTGTAATTGAAACAGCTGTACCTGTCGCATAAGATTTAAGGCCATAGTATTTAAGCCCGGTGCCTTTGGTGAGGCACCGGGCTTTTTGATTGTGAAGCGGTATTGTTCATCTGGCTGCGGGACGGATCAGGTAAGAGCTCGCATATAACAGCGGAACAGATAGAAATCTTTCCGGACGGAATTGTTTCCCATGGTGAAAATATCGCCCGTCACTTTCATATGGAATCTGCGCATTTCTTTGTTGCGCATTCTCCTGCTCCTCTTCCGGGCAAAAGCGTCGGTCTGCGCCTGCTGTACGTAGTATCTGGCTTCTTCCTCGCTTACGGTTGGCAAGGTCCTGGCAAGCGCCTGCGCGATATCGCCCTCCGTTCCGTCGTATTGCTGCAGATATCCCGTGTAATGCAGATCATCGATGATCCACGCGAAAATCTTCCGTACACTTGCAAACCGGTAACGCAAAATGACGATCAGCCGGACGAGGAAAAACAGCGCAACCCCGGAAAGCGGTATTCCTACAAGCCAGAACAGCCACTTGAACCATGTCTTTTCCATCATGATCTCGAACCATGTTTTTTCCCTGGAGAGGATTTCGATCGGGATCGGTATCGGTTCTTCGGGGACTTCGTCTTCCCAGACTTCCATATCGGACATAATCGGAGTACTATAGCTTGATGCTTCTACCGGATCTACAGGTTCTTCCTCTTCTATCGTATCATCGATCTCGATCTCCGAAAGCTGGATCTCCCGGACGGTATCATCGGCCGCATAGCCCTTCAGATTCCATTCCGTTGTGGACAGATATCCGGATACAAGGGACAGATCCATGCCCGGCACGGAGTCATGTGTTGAAATCCGCCCCGGTGTCAGATCCACCGGAGCCCATCCTGCACTGTCTGTAAGGATCTCTGTCCAGGAATGCGCGTCCTCTTCCGTCAGGCGCGCATGGTACAGTCCGTCGTTTTCTCTATGGAAGCTGCCCGGTTTTGCGCGGTATCCGGATACATAGCGGGACGGAATGCCGTAATATCTGTACATCAAAGCCGCTGCGGACGAGAAATGCTGGCAGTATCCGCGCCGGCTTTCAAAAAGCGCATATTCAATCGGATCCGCACCCAGCGGCACAAATCCGGGTGTTGTCGTGTAGGCTGCCAGATGATTCAGACAGTAGGTGATAAAAGCCGTTGTCTCTTCGACATTCTTGCCCGCTATGGGGTTCTGACGGCACAGCGCGACCAGTCT
>CACZPA010000026.1 GCA_902782895.1 uncultured Eubacteriales bacterium | reverse complement strand
GCAGCCGGTTCCGCAACGGTCTCTGCCGGTTTCTCCGGCTCTGCGACCGGCTTCTCAATGGACTCAACGGCCGATGCTGCGGCTGTCTCTGCCGGTTCCTTGACGGTCTGCTCCACAACAGGCGCTGTCACAGTCCGAACAACAGGCGCTGTCGCGGGCGCCGCGGATTCCATCTCGGCTTCCGCCGCCTCTGCTGCCGCAGCCTGCTCAGCTTCTACCTTCGCGGCTTCTTCCGCCTCCGCCTTCTCTTCCTCCGGCTCGTCCTTCATCTCGGTCGGATCCGCGACAACAACACGCTTCGCGGCTTCCTGCTTCTCCATGTTGCTCCAGCGGTTCAGCGCCTTCTGGATGGAGCTGGCCAGCAGCACGTGCACGTCTAGCGATCCCGCGGAATGGTCCATGAAGAATTCAACCGGAGACACATAGCCATTGTCCATGCTGGTGATGCAGAACTGTCCCTTGCGCTCGCTTCCGATCAGGAAGCCCAGCAGCGCGACGATCTGGAAATCCATCGCGTTATGACCGGAATGCAGCAGCCGCACATACTCTACCGTCGCCTTGGAACGGTTCATCGCCTGAATCGTCGAAATCGTCAGTGTGTTGGCGTTCTCGCTGTAGAAAATAAACACGCGGTCTTCCGCTTCCAGTCTGTCAATGCCCAGCAGTCCGGGACTTTTGACGTTTTCCAGATCGATCAAAAATGTTCTCATACTCTAAAAATACTCCTGTTTTCTTAGTTTTGTCCGTTCTTTCTGTTCTCATGATATAAGGTAAACGATTTACTGATAACCTGCTGAAAAAGAAATGGACATACACAATTAATATAATCCATGATGCGTATCTTGTCAAGGCCGGGCTTTTTTTCGGCAAGGCACATTCCGCAACATGCAACAAACACAATCCCCCTAAGATCATCGTTGCCTTTGATCTTAGGGGGTATGGGGACAGTTTACGTCAAACGCTCAGCTTCCGCTCCATAATCTCCGCTGTTACAACATACATAATCGCGGAAAGAACCAGTTCAACCGCGACATAGATAAGCAGTGTCGTGACGCTGCTCATCGTGTCGGGGATCAGCTGAAGGACCTCCGCGCAGCCCCAGTTGAACAGCAGGAACAGCACAAAACTGATCAGCCCGTTCAGTTTGCTTCCGTTCAGAAGCGCCGCGCTGATGACAACGGACAGATAAGCCGTGACAATGGTCATAATCCAGCTTGTCAGGATGTTCAGGAAGGTAGCGGCCAGGATTGGCGCATTGATTTCCAGAGGACGATCGTTAATGGTAATATGGGAAAGAAAGTTCCGGATCATCTCCCACAGCGAGTTCAGTCCCTGTTCACGGGCAACGGCAAGCGTGATGTCCAGCGCACCAAGCGCGAAGACGAATGCTCCGGCGAGCAGGATGGACAAACCGCATTCCAGGACTTTCGCTCCAAGGATCTTATAGCTGCTATTAGGCGTCATGAACAGCATGTAGCTTTGCCGCGTATTCATGTCCCGATGCAGGATCGTAATGCTCTCCAGACCGACAACAAAGACACCGAGGAAGGACAGGAAAACCAATGCAACGATGGACAGACCGGCTGTCATGTCATAATTGCCGTACAGGCCGATCAGAAAGGCAATTTCGGCGATAGCGATGATCGCGAGGAGAATCAGCTTCGTCGCCTGCGTCTTCCGGAATTCATATTTCATGAGCTTAAACATTGTTAATTACCTCCTCATGTCCGTAGATCTGACGATAACGGTCCGCCATGGAAATACCGTGCTCCATGCGCATGCTCTCCAGATCCACACATTCCACCAGATGACCTTCTTTGATAAAGACAGCTCTGTCAGCTACCGCTTCCATCTCTTCTACAAGATGGCTGGACAGAAGCAGGATCTTGTCATACGTCGCAAACTGCAGGATGCAGGCGCGGATCTCATCCCGGGCCAGCAGATCGATCCCGTTAAAAGGCTCGTCCAGCATATAGACCTTAGCGTCCCGCGCCATGGTGACGGCGATCTTCAGCTTAGCCATCATACCGGAAGAAAGCGTTCTGGTCTTCATCTCTTCCTTAAGCTCCATCCGGCGGAGCAGATCCTGATAACGATCCATCGAAAAATCTTCAAAGAAATCCGCGTAGTAGCGGCCCACATCCTTGACCGTCATCCAGCTGTAGAAATACGGTTCCGTGGACATGTACGCGATATGGCGGCGGCTCTCCACTCCGACCGGTCTCTCCTCGTACAATATCTCTCCCGATGAAGGCTTGATGAGGCCTGCGGCCATCTTCATCCATGTGGTTTTGCCGCTTCCGTTAGGGCCAAGCATCGCGTATACATGGCCGGGTTCCAGCCTGATGGAAACATGGTCAACTGCGACGCAAGAGCCAAATGACTTAGTTAATTCTCTGCTCTCTAACATAATTCCTCTCCTATTCCTTTCCGAGAATCATTTTGATGGCTTCTTCTTTCGAAACGCCTAATGAGTCGATTTTCTTGATGAATTCCTGTACCGCCTGCCGTGCAAGCTCCGTTCGCAGCCCTGCGATCCGTTCTGCGTCCTCGGTCACAAAAGTGCCCATCCCGCGCCGGGTCTCACACAAGCCCGCTTTCTCCAGTTCCTGATATACACGTGCCGCGGTATTGGGGTTGATCCCGTACATCATCGCCAGGTCACGTCCTCCGGGCAGCTTCTCCCCCGGCGCGCGCGCTCCTGTGATGATACTCGTTTCGATCTCGCCCATCACTTGCAGCCAGATTGGCCGCATTGGATCAAACTGCATGGTCTCAGGCTCCTTTCTTTAGTG
>CACZPA010000025.1 GCA_902782895.1 uncultured Eubacteriales bacterium | reverse complement strand
TTCGCGCCATAGCACTTCGCGCAGACGCCCAGTCTCTGTCTGCAGGTCAGCAGGTTGCGGATATGAACCTTCTCGATTCCCGCCGCCGCGACCTTTTCCGCCAGAACAGACGTGATCATCGTATCCGCGGGAACGATCACTTCACCCGTCGCGGGATCCACGATCTCATCAATCGCCCAGCGGCCCGTGATACGATCCTCCAGCGTCTCGATGACTTCGTTCTTCTCCGGGTTGTTCAGGTTAGGGATTACGAACGCGGAAACCCAGACGCCTTCCGGCTGCTCGCCATCCTTGCAGCAGTCTTCCGCGCGGATGATGATATCCTGGGAAACGTCGACCAGACGTCTTGTCAGGTAACCGGAGTCCGCTGTACGCAGCGCCGTATCGGTCAGACCTTTACGGGTTCCGTGCGCGGAAACGAAATACTCCAGAACGTCAAGTCCTTCTTTAAAGCAGGACTTGATCGGAAGTTCGATGGTGTCGCCCTGCGGAGTCTGTGTCAGACCGCGCATGGTTGTCATCTGCTTCAGCTGATCCTTGGAACCGCGGGCTCCGGAATCGATGAACATATAGATGTTGTTCTTCTCTCCCAGCGCCGGCAGCGCCAGATCTTCCAGCTGTTTAATGGTATTGGTCCAGACCTCGATAACTCTCTTGTGACGCTCCTCGTTGGTCAGCGTACCTCTGCGGTAGTTGCGGACCAGCTTGTTAACCTCAGCCTCGGACTTGGCGATCAACTCGCTCTTCTGTGAAGGAATCTTAACGTCCGCAGCGGAGAATGTCATACCGCTCAGCGTGCAGTACTTATAGCCGAGAGCCTTTACATCGTCCAGAACCGTCGTTGTATCGGTGATGCCGTGAACAATGATGCAGCGGTGCAGAATCTGTCCCAGCGCTTTCTTGCCGACGACGAAATCAACCTCATACGGCAGATAGGATTCCGGATGCTCCGGATCTCTCTTGACATAGCCGAGATCCTGCGGAACCTTTTCGTTAAAGATAATGCGTCCCGGACTCGTACGGACCATACCGGATACGGTCGTGCCGTTCACCGTCACCGTGCGGCGGATCAGGACAGGCGTATTCAGCGTGATTTCCTCGTTGATCAGAGCGTTCAGCGCTTCATTCTTATCCTTGAAACGGCGCTCTTCTCTGGACGGATCTTCGTCATAACGGGTCAGATAGTAGCTGCCGAGGACCATGTCCTGCGAAGGAACCGTAACAGGCGCTCCGTCGGAAGGCTTCAGCAGGTTGTTTGTGGAAAGAAGCATGAAACGGCACTCTGCCTGTGCTTCGACAGACAGCGGTACGTGCACGGCCATCTGGTCTCCGTCAAAGTCCGCGTTGAAAGCCGCGCAGGCCAGCGGATGCAGGCAGATCGCCTTACCTTCTACCAGGACAGGCTCGAAGGCCTGGATACCCAGACGGTGCAGGGTAGGAGCACGGTTCAGCATAACGGGATGCTCATGAATTACGCTCTCCAGAACGTCCCAGACCACAGGATCCAGTCTCTCGACCATTCTCTTGGCCGATTTGATATTGGTCGCGTAAGCCTTCTCGCAGAGCTTCTTCATGACGAAAGGCTTAAACAGCTCGATAGCCATCTCCTTCGGCAGGCCGCACTGATACAGCTTCAGATACGGGCCGACGACGATAACGGAACGTCCGGAATAGTCGACACGTTTGCCGAGCAGGTTCTGACGGAAACGTCCCTGCTTACCGCGCAGCATATCGGAAAGGGACTTCAGCGCGCGATTGGCCGGTCCTACGACCGAACGGCCGCGGCGGCCGTTGTCGATCAGGGCGTCAACCGCCTCCTGCAGCATTCTCTTCTCGTTGCGGACGATGATGTCCGGCGCGTTGAGCATCAGCAGTCTCTTCAGACGGTTGTTGCGGTTGATGACACGGCGGTACAGATCGTTCAGATCGGACGTCGCGAAACGTCCGCCGTCCAGCTGTACCATGGGACGCAGATCCGGCGGGATTACCGGAATCACGTTCATAACCATCCACTCGGGACGGTTACCGGATTTAATGAAGGAATCCACTACCTCCAGACGCTTCAGGATACGGATCCGCTTCTGTCCGGAAGCGCCTTCCAGCTCTTCTGACAGCTCACGGGATTCTTTCTCCAGATCAACGTCCTTCAGCAGCTCCTGGATCGCCTCTGCGCCCATCTGCGCGCGGAAGTGAGATCCGTTCGCGACCTCCTGACGGTACTCGGCCTCGGTCAGCAGCTGCTTGTACTGCAGCGTGGAATCACCGGGATCCAGTACGATATAAGCCGCGAAATAAAGTACTTTTTCCAGCGTTCTGGGAGGGATGTCCAGCATCAGTCCCATTCTGCTCGGGATCCCTTTGAAGTACCAGATATGAGATACCGGGCAGGCAAGCTCGATATGGCCCATCCGTTCACGGCGGACCTTTGCTCTTGTGACCTCGACGCCGCAGCGGTCGCAGATCACGCCTTTATAGCGGATACGCTTGTATTTTCCGCAATGGCACTCCCAGTCCTTGGTAGGTCCGAAAATGCGCTCGCAGTATAATCCGTCCCTCTCGGGCTTGAGGGTTCTGTAGTTGATAGTTTCAGGCTTTTTTACCTCGCCGTGCGACCATTCGCGGATCTTATCGGGAGAAGCCAGGCCGATCTTAATCGCATCAAACTGAATCTGCTGCTTTACACCGGTGTTAGCTGCCATTCATTCCGCCCCTTTCTCATTATTCATCCAGATCGATTCCGCCCAGATCATCAGGATCCGTCTCACTAAAGCCGACGTCACTGAAATCCAGATCATCCAAACCGATCTCGTCCTCGTCGAAGCCTTCGTTCTCTTCGTCGTCACCCATTGACGTATAATCATCGTCTCCCGGCATCGTTGAAGAAACCGGATGCATGGTATAAGTCTTCTTGGACTGCGGAGCGTCCTCCCAGCCTTCCATATTGACGTCCAGAGGCGCTGCTTCCGTATCATCGTCGTCCATATCCTCTCTCAGCTCGATCTCCTTGAGATCAGCGGAAAGCACGCGGACGTCCAGACCCAGGGACTGCAGCTCCTTCAACAGAACCTTGAAGGACTCCGGAACACCGGGCTGCGGGATATTCTCGCCCTTGACGATCGCCTCGTACGCCTTGACACGGCCTACGATATCGTCGGACTTGAAGGTCAGGATCTCCTGCAGGGTATAAGCCGCGCCGTAAGCTTCCAGCGCCCAGACTTCCATCTCTCCGAAACGCTGTCCGCCGAACTGGGCCTTGCCTCCCAGCGGCTGCTGGGTAACCAGGGCGTACGGTCCGGTCGAACGAGCATGGATCTTGTCATCGACAAGATGGTGCAGCTTCATATAATACATGTAACCGACAGTGGTGTAATTGGCGAAATACTCACCGCTCCGGCCGTCGCGCAGCGGCACTTTGCCGTCTTCGCGGATCGGCACGCCGGCCCACTCCGCTCTGTGATCCAGATGATCTTCCAGATAATCCATGATCTCCGGAGACAGAACTTCTTTGTATTTTTCCTTAAATTCATCCCACGGATGGTTCACGTAATCGTTGGCCATCAGCAGAGTATCGGTAACGTCCTTGTCATTCGCGCCTTCAAAGATAGGCGTGGTGACCTTGAATCCGAGGGCTTTGGCCGCGAGACCCAGATGCATCTCGAGGACCTGTCCGAGGTTCATACGGCTCGGAACGCCCAGAGGAGAAAGCAGAATATCCAGCGGACGGCCGTTCGGCAGGAACGGCATATCCTCTACCGGCAGAACGCGGCTGACGACACCCTTGTTACCGTGACGTCCGGCCATCTTATCGCCGATCTGGATCTTTCTCTTATGCGCGATATAGACATGAACGACTTCATTCACGCCGGGTGCCAGCTCATCGCTGTTGGTGCGGTCGAAGGTCTTGACGTCGACGACGATGCCCTCCTCTCCGTGCGGTACACGCAGGGACGCGTCGCGGACTTCTCTCGCCTTCTCGCCGAAAATGGCGCGCAGCAGTCTCTCCTCCGGTGTCAGATCGGTCTCGCCCTTAGGCGTAACCTTACCGACCAGAATATCTCCGGCATGAACCTCCGCTCCGATACGGACGATTCCGCGCTCGTCAAGGTTCTTACGGGCATCGTCGCCGATATTCGGGATATCGTTGGTGATCTCTTCCGGACCCAGCTTGGTGTCACGGGACTCCGCCTCATGAACCTCGATATGCAGAGAAGTATAGATATCCTCCGCTACCAGACGCTCACTCAGAAGGACAGCGTCCTCATAGTTGTAGCCTTCCCATGTCATGAAACCGATCAGCGGGTTGCGGCCAAGCGCCAGCTCACCGTCATAGGTGGAAGGTCCGTCCGCGATCGCCTGTCCCTTGATGACATGATCACCCTTGGACACTCTCGGCTTCTGGTTGAAGCAGGTGCCCTGGTTGTTGCGCTGGAACTTGCGCAGATTGAAGATGCGGCTCGTGCCGTCCGCGTCGTTTCTGATAATGATCTTGGTCGCGTCGGCGAAAATGACATCGCCCTCGACATCCGAAACCACACATACGCCGGAGTCGATCGCGGCCTTGTACTCCATACCGGTGCCGACGATAGGAGAATCGGTCGTCATCAGCGGAACCGCCTGTCTCTGCATGTTGGAGCCCATCAGCGCACGCGTCGGGTCATCATTCTGCAGGAAAGGAACCAGAGATGTCGCTACAGAGAAGACCTGCTTGGGCGAAACGTCCATGAAGTCGATCTCTTTGTTGTCGATCTCGATATTATCGTTACGGTAACGTCCCGTAACCTTTGCGTTTAGGAAATGTCCCTCATCGTCAAGCTTCTCGTTGGCCTGCGCGACGTGGTAGTTCTCCTCCTCGTCCGCCATCATGTAAACAACCTCGTCCGTTACGACAGGAAGCTTGCCGGAATGGTCGACCCTGCGGTAAGGCGCTTCAATGAATCCGTAGATATTGATGCGCGCATAGGATGCCAGAGAGTTGATCAGACCGATGTTGGGGCCTTCAGGCGTCTCGACCGGGCACATACGTCCGTAGTGAGAATAGTGAACGTCGCGGACCTCGAATCCGGCGCGGTCACGGGAAAGTCCTCCGGGACCCAGCGCGGACAGACGGCGCTTATGCGTCAGCTCGGCCAGCGGGTTATTCTGATCCATGAACTGGGACAGCTGGGAGCTTCCGAAGAACTCCTTGATAGCTGCCGTTACAGGACGGATATTGACAAGGGACTGCGGTGTTACGGTGTTAGGATCCTGTGTAGACATCCTCTCCCGTACGCCTCTCTCCATACGGACGGCGCCGATGCGGAACTGGTTCTGCAGCAGCTCTCCGACGCAGCGGATGCGGCGGTTGCCCAGGTGATCGATGTCGTCGATCGTTCCCATGTCATATTCCAGGTTCAGGTTATAGTTGATCGAAGCCATGATATCCTGGAACGTGATATGGCGCGGGATCAGATGGAAGCTCTCTTTCTTAAGGGCGGTCATCAGCGCGTCATGATCCAGCTCCTGATCCAGGATTCTGACAAGCTCCGGATAATAGACCTTCTCGTTGATGCCGCACTCCAGCAGCTCTTCCTCTGTCAGATCGACATACTGGCGGATATCAACGGCCTGATTGGACAGGACCTTAACGTTGCGCTCATCGGTCTGCACCCAGACGAAAGGAATACCCGCGTTCTGGATGTCGTCCGCAAGCTCTCTTGTAACAAGTGTGCCTGCCTCCGCAAGGACTTCACCGGTGGAATCATCGATAACGTCCTCTGCCAGCGTCGTGCCGACAATACGGAAGCGCAGATCGAGCTTCTTGTTGAATTTATAACGGCCGACACGTCCGAGGTTATAACGCTGATCCTCGTACAGCATCGCCTTCAGAAGGCTATCGGCGCTCTCCACGGTAGGAGGCTCGCCGGGACGCATCCTTCTGTAGATCTCCAGAAGTCCCTCTTCCTCAGACTTGGCGGTATCTCTCTCCATCGTCTTGACGATCTTGGGATCCTCGCCGAACATATTAACGATCTCCGCGTCGGTGCCCACACCAAGAGCCCGGATCAGAATCGTAACCGGGATCTTACGTGTGCGGTCCAGACGGACGTTGAAGATATCGTTAGAATCAGTCTCATATTCAAGCCATGCTCCACGGTTAGGGATAACCTGGCAGGAGTACAGCGGTTTACCGAGCTTGTCCAGTGTTCTCGAGTAGTAGATTCCGGGAGAACGCACCAGCTGGCTGACAACAACACGCTCTGCGCCGTTGATAACAAAGGTGCCAGTGTCGGTCATCAGCGGAAAATCGCCCATGAAAATCTCGTGATCCTGGACCTCACCCGTTTCCGAGTTGGTCAGACGGATCCGGACATTCAGCGGAGCGGAATACGTCGCGTTGCGGGACTTGGTCTCCTCGATAGAGTACTTCGGCTTGCTGTTCAGGTCAAAATCGAGGAATTCCAGAGAAAGAGCGCCGCTGAAATCCGTAATCGGAGAGATTTCCTCGAACACTTCCTTCAATCCGTCCTGAATGAACCAGCGGTAGGAATTCTTCTGCACTTCGAGAAGATTCGGCATCTCCAGAACTTCCTTCTCCTGCGAGAAAGAAGCGCGGACGCGATCGCCAAACCGTTGTGGATGAATACGGTGTTTTTCCATAAATTCGCTTCACTCCTTGATTATTTTGAACTGCGGGAAAGCCTGCGCCGGGCAGCGGCCCTGCGCGGCCTGTCCGCCACTTATAAATTTCCGAAAAAGTATTGATTTCTTTCCGAAAATATGCTATCATATCCTAGGAATGACATAAGAGGACACAATGGCAATTTAAAATAATATCATATTTTTCCAAGTCTGTCAACAAGTCTTGGAGATTTTTTATATTTTTCTCCGTTTTCTCCGTTTTTCCCAAATTCTGTCACAAAAAAGCCCTGCATCGCATCGAACGCCTTTAAAACGAGCGCGAGATGCGATACAGGGCCTATTATTTTGACAGAATTGCTTTACTTTTTCGCGGAAGCTACATACTCGTCGATATTCTTCTGCACGATCGAGAACGGAACCGCACTGTCCTTCAGCAGGGCGTCATGGAAAGCAACCGGGTCAAAACTGTCCCCGAGCTCCTGCTCTGCCTCGTCGCGCATGTTCTGGATCATGGCAAATCCAACGTAGTACGGCATAAATATGCAAGGATTCGCCCACAGCTGCTTATACTGTGTTTCGACGTCTTCCATATCCATCGAGAATCCGTAATCGTTCAGGAAATCAGCAAAATCTTCTACTGTCCACCCCTCGTAATGGATTCCGATATCGCCAAGCAGCATCGCGTAATACGTATACTGCTCAAAAGCTCCGTAAATATCCGCGTATCCTTCCGTGAGCCCTTCCAGATAATCAAATGCCACATAGCTTGCGTAGACCGCGTATCCCTCGGTATAACCGGAGAAGTTGGTGCAGGCCAGCAGATACGGAGAATCCAGATTCTTATACGCGTAAGCGTACTGATACATATGTCCGGGGAATCCCTCATGCGAAACGGTATTGTACAGGCTCAGCGTATCCACGCCTTCATTCTGCGGATTGACACGCATCTCGCGTGTATCCGTTCCGTCGATCTGCGGGATATTGAAGTATGCTGCGACACCCGAGTCAGAAGCGATTTCTTCATTAATATCTACGATATTGTAATCGATCTCTCCGACATCCGGGAAGTCCTTGCCCATCTTGGACGCGATGTCCTCCAGAATCTCTCTGTAGGAAGTAAATCCGGTGGAAGGATCCTTGCCGTTGTAATACGCGTCCAGCGCTTCCGGATAGGTAAACGCCATACGGCGGATGGACTGCAGCGTCTTGTCGCTCTGCTCCTCGATGAAAGCTTTCAGCTCTTCGACCGTCATATCCGTCCCCGTCTCATTCTTGATGAGGATCTGATAGTACTCCTTGCCGTCCGGCAGCGCCGCGAGGCCAAGCTCCACGTTCTTACCGTTCGCCTTGAACTCCTCCATCGCGTCCAGGATGTCCTGATACGCCGGCAGGAAAGAATCTTCAAACGCGACCGAAACCCAGAACTTGTAATCTTCGCTCGTAGCTTCATCCAGACCGACGCTATCGATCGCGTCGTACAGAGAAGTCAGGACCGTAGAGTCCATGCCCTTCTCCAGAATGCCTTCGCAGTAGGAAATGACGTCGTCCAGATCGATCATCAGAAGTCCGAGCTCTTCCTGCTTGCGGGTGTAGTCCAGCAGGGACTGCACATATTCCTGCGTGCTGTTAAGCAGCGCGATGACTTCCTCGATCTCCGCCTCACTGTGGAGCTTCCAGTCGGCAAAAAGCGTCGCCAGCTGATAATGGATACCGGAAGCGGATTCAAAATAGGATCCGTAATAGTCAAACTTCTTGTCATCCGAGCTGTTGTCGAACTCGATCTGATATTTCATCACATCGTATTCCAGCTGCTGAGACTTGCTCAGCGTGGAACGGTCGAACTTGGCGAATTCCTCTTCCAGTTCATCGTTCGCCTCGCGCATCTCGTCAAAAGCCTCATCCGACGGATAGCTTCCATAGCTGATCTCGGTGTTGGACGTATCGATGCCATAGTTCTCGGGGTGCGCCAGCAGGATATGCTGTCCGATATAATCGGATTCCATCGCGTTTACAAACTGCTCCTGCACGAACGCGGCGAATTCTTCATTATCCGTCTCCGAATAAGCTTCCGCAGCGGATGACTCTTCGGCGGTTGATTCCTCCGCGGCTGACTCTGCAGCAGATGTTTCCGTCTGAGAAGTCTCCGGCGCAGTGCTGTCGGCCTTGCTGCTCTCAGTCTGGGAAGCTTCCGCCTTGGAAGCTTCGGCCGCTGAGCTTTCCTGCGGCATCGGAATGCAGCCGGACAGAACGCCCGACAGTCCGATGATCACTGCCAGCAGTATTGCCTGTATTCTTTTCATAAACTTCCTCCGTTTGAAAAAAGGCGCATTTTCATGCGCCTTCGTGATGCTCTGAATTACTTTAAGGTAACCTTAGCTCCAACTTCCTCAAGCTGTTTCTTCCAATCCTCGGCCTCTTCCTTGGAAAGAGCTTCCTTCAGGACCTTCGGAGCAGCCTCGACGGCGTCCTTGGCATCCTTCAGTCCAAGAGCGGTCAGCTCGCGGACAACCTTGATAACCTTGATCTTCTGTGCGCCAACCTCGGTCAGCTCAACGTCGAACTCGGTCTTCTCTTCCTCAGCAGCAGCGGCAGCGGGGCCAGCTACTACAGCGACGCCAGCGGCTGCGCTTACGCCGAAAGCTTCCTCAGCAGCGGTAACCAGCTCGGAGAGCTCCAGAACGGAAAGTTCCTTAACCGCATCGATGATTTCCTGAACGCTTAATTTTGCCATTGTAATATCCTCCTAATAGAATCGATCGCGCAGTGATTACTGTGCGTCAGCCGGAGCAGCTTCTTCGCTGTCCTTAGCCTCGGCGGCACCCTCGCCGCCCTTGCTCTTTACGATCTCGTTGATAACGCGTGCAAATGTGGCCATCGGAGCCTTGAAGCTTCCGAGCAGTCTGGAAAGCAGAACCTCGCGAGAAGGAATCTTAGCGATCTTCGCGATAGCTTCCGTATCATAATACACACCCTCAACAACGCCGCCCTTGAACCCAAGCGTCTCATACTTGTCAACAAACGGTCCCAGTCCGCCTGCAGCCTTGGCTGCATCGTCATAACTGAAGGCAACCGCTGTCGGTCCGTCCAGATGAGCTGTGAGTTCTTCGAACGTAGTACCCTGAATGGCACGCTTAATCAGAGTATTCTTGTAAACCTTGTAATCGACAGCCTGCTCACGGAGCGCTCTGCGCATCTCTGTGTCCTGGGCTACGGTAAGTCCGCGCGCGTCCACGAGAACCATGGACTTAGCTTTGCTGACCTTCTCCGCGATCTCGTTTACAATAACCTGCTTCGCATCAACATTCGGCACTGAATTCACCTCCTATGCTTCATTTCGCCGGAAGAGTCCGGCATGAAAAAAGTCCTTCCGGAGAGAAGGACGAGGTTTGATCATCTGTAATAAGAAAACCACTTACCTCGGCGGGCAAATTGA
>CACZPA010000024.1 GCA_902782895.1 uncultured Eubacteriales bacterium | reverse complement strand
ATATCGCTTCCGGCAACATAAGGGTCGCACGCGACCGCCTCCAGGACATCGAGATTCTCATTCAGGTAATCGTTCGGCGTAATGTTGTCCTTCACGATCGTCAGCGGAATACGGCGAATGCCTGCCAGAAAACGGATCAGGACGCCGGTCTCCCGGTAAATCTGGGGCATGACCGCGTGCACTTCCGCAAGCATACGCGCTGCTCCGTCCCGCTTTACAAGCGTCGTGTCCGAAATCTCGACATAGGAGATGCCCTGCTGCCGGTAGCTTCTCGCGATCCACAGAAGCTTGTCCTGGAAAAGCGTATTCTGCGCGTAGACCGTGCCTGCGTGATCTGCCAGCATCTGTCCAGCAATCCGCCGAATATCCGGATCCGGAATGACAGAAAGGTCCTGCAGCGCGATCATCTCTTCACTCGGCACGCCTTTTGTAAAGACATAGCGATACAGATAGACCTTTTCCAGATTGGTGAAAACCGCCTGCCCGTCCTTCATCACGGCAAGCGACGCGCGGATCCGAGGGATGTTGTATGCCGCGTTTTCCGCGTTGTTCAGGATCAGGTCGGCAAAATTCAGATACGTATGGTCGTCGATTTTCCGGTCGAGATATTTGCCCGTCAGCCCGGAATCCGCATAAAGTGCGGCGGCCACGGCCCGTTCTTTTTCCAGATATTGCTGCTGGGCAGCCGTGCACTTAAGCTCCAGCTTCTTGATGTAGTACAGCGGGTATCGGATCTGATGCACGATGCCAAGCGCGATCAGCGTATCCGAGGACAGATTCGCGTTCATGTGCGTGTGCAGATCCGCGTGGAACTTGCAATCGTTCAGAATATACGTTTTGATGATCGTCTTGGCGATATCCAGCTGATAATCCTTGGTCTGGCTCATCAGCGTCTTGGAGATCGAAGGCACGGAGGCCTTCATTTCAATTCTGCCGTCCGGATAGATATTGGCGACCTTGGTCCCGCCGAGCCGGAAAATGTAGATCGGCTCATTATAAGCG
Organism: uncultured Eubacteriales bacterium; assembly: GCA_902782895.1. Taxonomy (GTDB): domain Bacteria; phylum Bacillota; class Clostridia; order Lachnospirales; family Bianqueaceae; genus RUG12817. Next base: position 6,493 of record CACZPA010000024.1, on the reverse strand, counting down.
TCGATGTAGCACGGAATCTCCCCGCGGATGATCTTCAGGCCGTTTTCGTCGTCGGAAAGCGGCAGGCCGCACAGCCTGGCCAGATTGCGGATCAGATTGCCGGAATGGTGGTTGGGCGTCGTCAGGACATACTCCATCCTCTCGCCCTGCTTGTCCAGTGTTACGATCATGTCCTTCTCTTTGTCGAGATAGAATCTGCCGAAATACATCGAAGTCCTCCGTCTGGTTGCCGTTATACGATCTTGCAGTAATACCCGGTCTTACAGTTCATATGCATTCCTGCCGGCCTGTCTTACAGTTTATAACCCGTCCCGGTAAAAAGCGCAATCTCCCGTCCCGTATCGTCCGATACGGACACCTCATAGACGCTCGTCGTGCGTCCGCTCTTGATACGCCTGGAGCGCGCGATCAGCCGTGTGCCTTTTACCGTTGTCAGAAAACTGATATTTGCCGTGATGGCGAGTGTCGGATTGTGGTCCGTATTGGCCGCTACCGCGAAAGCAAAATCCGCAATTGTGTAGATTACTCCGCCCATGACGCCGCCGACCGCATTCCGATGGTCGTCCCGCAGCGTCATCGCGCAGACCGCGCCATCCGGCGACCATTCCTCCACCGTGATCCCATTCGCCGATGCAAAAGTGTCCTGCGCGAAAAATACTCTTACTTCTTCTAAGTCTTTAAACATGCTGTCTCCTTCTTCTCTTGTCCTGCCGTCCCTCTTGTGGTATGATATATGCATCACATACAGGAGGTCACATCTATATGGAAAAGACTATACACCTTGGTATTATAGGCGCTGGAGCGATTACTGTCAATCCCGGGCGGCATCTCGACTCTCTGAAAGAGCTTAAGGAGACCGACTGGGAGCTTTCCGCGATCTGCGATGTCGTGCCCGGTCTCGCCGAGAAAGTCGCCGCGAAGTACGGTTTTAAGAAGTTCTATACGGATTATCACGAAATGCTCGCGGATGACGAGGTCAACGCGATCGCAATTAATACGCCGACCAATTCGCACTATCAGATCGCGGTGGACTGCCTGAAGGCCGGCAAGCATGTTTATCTGGAGAAGCCGATCACGGTGAATGCGGCTGAAATGGAATCGCTGCTTGCGGTCGCCAACGCGAGCCCAGGCGTTTTCGTGGCCGGCTCGAACGGGCTGTTCGAACGCCAGATGTTCCTGTTCAAGGACATGATCGACGCGGGTGAATTCGGCGACGTCTATATGGTCAGCGTGGACCGCGCGTCCAGCTGCCTGAACGCCTATGGCAAGCGCGACAACGCGAAAAAGCGCACCAAAGCGGACAATACGGGTATCAGCAAGCACAGTGCTTCGCACAATGTCGAGTGGGCGCTCTTCCTGCTGGGCGATCCGAAGCCCGTCTCCGTCGTCGCGAAGGCCTACTATCAGGAGGGCAATACCACGATTCCGGAGTCGGAGCGAGAGGAGGACGACGACGGCTGCATCGCCATGGTGCTTTTCGACAACAATTCCAGCTTTACGTATAAGGCCTTCCGCGCGGCGCCTGCGCGCGACCGCTACGAGATGCGGGTCTACGGCGACAAAATGAGTCTGGAGTACGACGTGGACCGCTGCTACAATGGCCACAAGAAGGGCTTGTACGGGCCGGATTGCATTCGTATGTTCAAGAAGGACGACTTTGTCGGGCAGTTCGAGATGAATCCGCACTACCCGGCCGAACGCGGCCACGCCGCGATCTACCGGCATTTCTTTGACTGCATTCGCCGCGGTGAAAAATCGACGATCTCGAATGGCGAGCGTGGGCTTGTGACCATGCGGATTATCGACGCGATCGAGGAATCGATCCGCCTGGGCGGAAAGCAGGTGATGCTGTCATGATCCGCTGGAGCTGCCATAACGATAATTTCGGGCCGATGCCGGCCGCGGAGGCTTTTCGCTTCATTAAGATGCTGGAATATGACGCGGTCGATGTCTCCGTGCGCGGCGCGGCGCCGTTTGAAGAGATTTCCCGGGATCCGGAGGGGTTTGGCGCGCGGATCCGCGCGCTTGCGGACGAAACCGGTCTGGGCTTGAGCGAGCTTTTCGCGGGGACACTTTCCGTGGATGGGCGGGCGATCGTGCCGACCATGCCGGAGGCTGTGGACTGCGACGCGCTGTACCGCGAATTTGATCAGGTTTTCCGGTTCGCGCGCAGCGCCGGGCTTGCGAGCATCATGACATCTGTCGGAAACGCGCAGCCGGACGAGGCTTTTGAGGCAAGCTTTGAACGCGCCGGCGCAGTCCTCGAAAAACTGTCCCTGCAGGCGGCGGATTACGGGCTGAAGCTCCATGTCGAGCCGACCCGCACGTCGATCCTGCAGGATCCCGACCAGGCGGAGGCTTTCATGCAGCTTGCACCGCATCTCGGGTATACGCTCGACCTGCTGCATTACCAGATCAACGGGATCGGCGCGGAACACGTCGTCAAACTGCTGCCCTATTCCGGGCATCTGCATATCCGTCAGGCCAGGCGCGATGTCGGCAAATGCGCTTACGAAGAGGGCGAGATCGATTATCGGATCCTTGCCCGTGAAATCGTCCGGACTGGCTGGCAGGGCGACATCGCGAGTGAATTCTGGTGCGACGAAGCCATGACCCGCCGTGGTCTGCGCCCCGTCGAACAAAATCTTGTCATGCGCTATATGTTCCGCAATATGCTGCGCGAGGCCGGCTGCACTGGCTGTTAAGCTGCCAGCTCTCAGAATAATTCATCCATCAGCAGGTAGAACCTGATTTTATCCCAGTCAGGTTCTATCTGCAGTTTTTTAAACAGCTGCATCGGATCTGTATCCGGATAGACCTTGCCGCCATAAGTGCCTTCCGCATTATGCTTCAGGCTGCGGTAACAAAGCGCGATATCCCGCCATTTGTCGCCGATTCCGGCATCTCCGAGGTCAATAAAGCCGCTGATTTTTCCGTTGTCCAGGTAAATATTCGGCAGGCAAAAATCTCCGTGTGAAAGCACCGGCTCATAGGACGGCTTGTTTTCATAAAGCCACGCAAGCAGCTCTTCCGGATCGCGGAATCCGCCCGGCCCGAAGGTTTCCGGCTCGACGTTATCGAGGTCCACAAGGCTGTTCTCCACGCGATATCTGGCCTCCGCCAGTTCCTTATCGATCGTGCGCTCCCGTGGGCATCCGGCAACATCAACGGTCCAAAGCATCTGCAGTGCCTCTGCAAGAAGTGTCACCAGCTCTTCCGGACGCGTGAGATAATAGTCGTCGCAGGCCATCTTACCCTGAATACGGCTCATCAAGATATAACTGTCCCCGCCTGTCACCTCGTACGCAAGGATTGTCGGCACGGGAATCCGTCCCTCAAGCCATCGCATTACGTCGATGGTTTCGGCATTTTCCGGCCGCCATTTTTCAATTTTCAGTACAAATTCGTCGTACATCAGCACACGCGACCCGGACATCCCCGTAAGGTTTTCCGTATACGGCTTTCCGGCAACAATTCTATTGATTCTGTCAGGCAATTTCATTTTCTCTTCCTCGTTGAAACAATTGATGATACATTATTGTAGCCGCAGTTCAATCCATTGTCAATCACCGGATTCTCGTCCTTCTTTTTCTTTCGTCCTTCATATTTCTACATTGTCCTTCAACTTTTGTGTCAGCAATCCGCCTCTTTTCGCTGAAGCCATTCAGTCCTCTGACACTCTCAATGTAATCTACAGCCTATCGTGTCAGCATTTTCTTGAGTCCTTGTGAAAAGACTACAGTCTCTGACATGAAAAAACCTAGCCAGGAGAATTCAGATTATTCCTGAATCCTATTCATGTTCGATTCTACTAGTGCTAGTCTTCCAGCGTGTCAGAAATCATTTCAGATTACTATAAACTCCTCAGAATTCTGACATACTGGAGATTAACCTGGAGAATAAACTGGAGATCAAATGAAGCATAAAAAAAGAAGGAACCTCCTTCTGCAATCACGACCTCTCCTTCATGCAAATAACATTCAAGTTCTGTTGTTTTTTCCTACTAAAAATACCCCTGCCCGGAAAAAGCAGGATTCACATTATAAAATTGCAACCCAAAAAAGCATTCGGAGTTCGCGATCAGAAGCTGCCATCAGAAAACACCTCTTGCATGCAGCATTTGTTCAATTTCCACAAGATCGATCCGCTTGTCATGTGCAACGCTGATCAGCAGATCCACTCCGTCGACCAGCCCATCATAATGATAGCGCATGTACTTTCTATGCCAATCCTCTGTATAACCAGGATTGTCCAGCATTCCAAGATGTTCATGATAAACAGGCCGTCCGTCGACCATATACTTAAAATCCGGATGCATAATCCATCCGCCGATATACGTCGGCGGTGCATATTCAAACTTCACATGATGCTTGTGCAGCATCTCGACGATCGCGGCCTCAGCTGTTGAGCAGACATAGATTTTATTCGTATAATATATATAATTATCCGCGTGCCGGCGGTCAATAATGGCCAGTTTGGCGGCCAGACGCCGCCTGTAGCCTCGCAGATGCCGCGAAGCCTTGCGGATTCTCGTCAATGTCGAGCGAATCAACTTTTTCTTCTTTAATATCTCGATCACAATCGCGTCTTGCCGCAATGAAAGATATCTGTCCTGCCGCACATGGTTTACTGTCGTCTGCTGACTGTAATAAACCCGTTGGCCGCGACGCCGCACCGCAAGCGTTCCTCGCGGCAAATACTGCAGTTCATACAACAGTTTCGCATGCATTGTGACCAAATCTTCGACCTCCAGCGACTCAATGACGACCTCCGGCTTGGGCAAAGCCAGTTCCGGGATGGCCAGATACGGCGTAGAAATAATATCAAACAATTCCATTATTATCCCTCCAGAATTCCTTTTACCCTTATTATCGTACGTCGTTGTAAATTGGCTGGTGAAATTGAAAACTTTTGTGGTTTTTTCATTGTTGTCTGTCAGCAAACTGTGCTATAATGTCTGCAATCTTGACATTCTCTGACAGAAACAGAAAAGGAAGGAGGGAGGCTTTCGATGGACAAAGTAGTTATCGGCATGTCAGGCGGTGTCGATTCTTCGGTAGCCGCGTTATTGTTGCAGCAGCAGGGTTATAGCGTGATCGGCGTCACGATGGACTGCTGGGAGGGCGAGCTTGACGACGCCGAGGAAGCGCGCGCGATCGCCGATCTCCTGGGCATCCCGCATTATGTCGTTGATTTCAAGGATGTTTTCCGCGAAAAAGTCGTCAACCGTTTCATCGACGACTACAAAAACGGCCGGACGCCGAATCCCTGCATCGAGTGCAATCGCTATGTCAAATGGGAAGTCCTCCGGCAGACGGCCGCCAAGCTTGGCGCGCAGTTCGTCGCGACGGGCCATTACGCGCAGATTGGCACGATGCCGAACGGCCGCCTCGCCATCCGCAACTCTGCGACGGCGGAAAAAGACCAGTCCTACGTGCTCTACCGCCTGACGCAGGAGCAGCTTGCAGGGACACTTTTCCCCGTCGGGGCATACCCCAAGCCGCAGATCCGTGAAATCGCCAAAAAAGCCGGTCTCCCTGTGGCTTCTAAGCCGGACAGTCAGGAAATCTGCTTTGTTCCAGGGACAGATTACGCCGGCTACATTGAGCGTCAGACCGGTTACGCGCCGGAACCCGGCAATTTCGTCGCGCCGGACGGGACAGTTCTTGGACGCCACAAAGGCATCATCCACTATACGGTCGGCCAGCGAAAAGGCCTCCAGCTCGCGATGGGCCATCGTGTTTTCGTGAAGGAAATCCGTCCCGAAACCAATGAAGTCGTCATCGCCGAGCCTGAAGATCTGGTCGCGGCTTCTGTCAGAATCCACGACCTCGCCTTCATGGGCTCAGACAGTCTGACATCTGTCCCCGGCGAAATCTGGCGGGCCAAGGTCAATTATAATCATCGTGGTGTTGATTGCCGCGTCGAAAGGACTGGCGAAGACGAGGCACTTGTGACTTTTGCTTCGCCGGTGCGGGTCGTAACCCCAGGCCAGTCAGTCGTCCTGTATCAGGACGGCTTCGTCATGGGCGGCGGCGTGATCTAAGTGCCGGCGTCTAAATGCCGACGTCTAAGTGCCGGCATCTATATGCCTGCACCCAAATGTCAGCAAACCATACAAAAAGCTGGTCTTCCTGCTGTTTGCTGACAGAATTTTGCAGATAGAATTGTACTGACGGACACATGCTGTCAGAATTGCACAGACATTATTACGTTGACAGGAATCTGCTGACAGAATTGCACTGACAGACCGGCCGCTTCAATTATGGAAACCTTCTCCCGCTTTTAGGTAACGACTATCCTTCTTGTTTCGAATATTATTATCATGGGAGGTGTTAATCTTGATTAAACGCATCGCTGAATTACGAGTTTCTCGTGGCTTATCTCAAGCTCAATTGGCTAAATCACTGAATCTGAGCGTCAAAACAATTAAAAACTGGGAAAGCGGCATATCAGACCCATCTGCAAAAAACATAATACAGCTTGCCGAAGT
>CACZPA010000023.1 GCA_902782895.1 uncultured Eubacteriales bacterium | reverse complement strand
TCCGCAGGACATCCTCCATATGCGCCTGATCTCCTTCGAGATCCTTGCTCCACTGCATCACATCGACCGGTCCGAGCCCGGAAAGCCGCTGCAGCTTGTCCAGCCAGCGCGCGCGCAGCTGACCGTATTCTTCAGAAGACGCGGCCTGCAATGCTTTGCCGACGCTGCCTCCACTGAACGCAGCGCATTCCACCGCGGTCTGCTCCTCGATCCCGTACTGATCGTGCAGGATAGAGGCCACAAGCGCTTCTGGAAACGGCAGAAGCCGGATCTGCACACAGCGGGAGATGACCGTCGGCAGGAAGCTCTGCACGCTCGTCGTCAGCAGCAGGATCACCGCGTATTCCGGCGGCTCCTCGATCGTCTTTAACAGCACGTTCTGCGCCTGCTGGCTGAGATTCTGCGCGTCCTCCACGATGTAGATCTTGCGGCCATTGTAATACGGGAGGATCTCGATGTCCTGCACCAGCTCCTCCCGTATCGTCTGTACCGGGATGCTGCCCTTCTCATCCGGGCGGATTATATGCACATCCGGATGGTTCCCGGACAGAAAAACGCGGCAGGAACTGCATCTGCCGCATGCTTTTCCTTCCTGAGGTTCTTTGCAGACAAGAGCCATCGCGAAACCGTGCGCCAGCGTCTTCTTACCCGCGCCTTCCGCACCTTCGATCAGGTACGAATGGCTAACGGTGCCGGATACGACCTGGCGCCGCAGATTGCGCAGGATCGTCTCATGACCCTGTAGTCCACCTTGAGCCATCAATATTTGCGGAACTGCTCAACGTCCAGAACGAAGACGGTAGCACCGCCGACCGTTACTTCGATCGGATACGGTACATAGCCTTCCGGTGTCGTTGTATAAGGCTGATTCGCGATCGTCGTCTGTTTCTGCGTATGGCAGCACTCGTGCACGATCTTGAGGGCATCTTCCAGACGCTCCTCCTCGACACCGATCAGCATCGTCGAGTTGCCGACCCGGAGGAATCCACCGGTACTGGCAAGCTTGGTTACCTGGATTCCGGCTTTATTTAAGGCCGTCGTCAGCCTTGCGGAATCCTCATCATGAACAATAGCCATAATTAATTTCATGATTGTTGCCTCCTTATTTGATTTTTCATAAACCCGTCAGAAACGGTTTAAGTACGTTTTGTATCTCCTGGAAGACTTCAGACGGTGCCTTGGCTCCGTCAATCAGGAAAACTCTCTCCGGATACAGCTCCTTCAGCTCGGTAAAACCGTCATGGATCCTGCGGAGAAAATCCTCCTTCTGCGCTTCCATCCTGTCCAGACCGCCGTTCTGAATGCCTTTGCGGCGCAGGCCCTCTTCAAAATCGATCTGCAGGACGATCGTCACGTCCGGCTGCAGTCCGCCGGTCGCGAACGCGTTGATCTCCTCGATCGCGGGGATACCGAGACCCCGGCCGATCCCCTGATATACCAGACTCGAATCCACATATCTGTCGCACAGCACGATCTTACCCTGCCGCAGCGCAGGCTTCAGCACCTGCTCCACATGCTGTGCCCGGGAAGCCGCGTACAACAAAGCTTCTGTCCTGTCGGACATCTCCGTATTGGCCGGATCCAGGAGCATATCCCGGATCTTCTCACTGATTGCGGTACCGCCCGGCTCTCGGGAGCGGAGAACGTCCAGTCCTCTCTGCCGAAGCTCCTGCTCCAGCATATTCATCTGCATGGTTTTTCCGGAGCCGTCCGGCCCCTCCATGGAAATAAAAAGGCCCATGATTCTCCCCCTCTGAAAGTTCTGACACTATTATAACATATCTCTGTCTGTTTTTCAAATTATAGATTCGCGGTTTCGCAAAATATTAAAAAAGACCGTGCAACCGGTATGGCAGCATATCCATGATGTGCTTTCATGCCTGATTCACGGTCTTTCTGTTTACTGTTTACTTGCCTGCAACCGCCTGCGCGATGGCCGCCCAGGTCTTCGCTCCGACCTCGCCGTCAACGTACAGTCCCTTCGCGCTCTGGAATCTCTGCACCTGCGCGTAAGTCTGGCTGCCGAAATACCCATCCACCACGCCGCAGTTGTATCCCAGCTGGTTCAACCAGGTCTGCAGCTTCGTAACATAGCTGTTGCTCGCGCCATAGGTCGTATACGGATATCCCGAAACATTCGGAGTGGTGCTCGTCGTAGTTGTGGTTGTCGTCGGCTTCGTCGTGGTTGTAGAAGACGAAGTCGTAGATGAAGTCGAAGTTGACGCCGCCGAGCTTGTCGATCCGCTCTTCGCGCCGACTGCCTGTGCGATCGCCGCCCAGGTCTTGCTTCCGACCTCACCGTCAACATACAGGTTCTTCGCGCTCTGGAACTTGCGCACCTGTGTATAGGTCTGATTGCCAAAATAGCCGTCAACCACGCCGCAGTTGTATCCCAGCTGATTCAGCCAGGTCTGCAGCTT
>CACZPA010000022.1 GCA_902782895.1 uncultured Eubacteriales bacterium | reverse complement strand
CTGGATCTGCCGGAAGCGTCGCTGCCGCTGCTCTTCCGTCTGCTGCCGAAGGAGCTCGCTGCCGAGACCTTCGTCGAGATGGACGAGGACGCGCAGGAGATGCTGATCCGCGGCTTCAGCGACCGCGAGCTGAACGACGTCGTTAACGAGCTCTACGTTGACGATGCCGCCGATCTGGTCGAAGAGATGCCCGCGACGGTCGTACGGCGTATCCTCAAGCAGGCGACGCCTGAACTGCGCAAATCCATCAACGAGATCCTGCAGTATCCGGAGGATTCGGCCGGCAGCATCATGACGACAGAGTACGTCTATCTGCGGCCGCACCTGACTGTACAGCAGTCGCTTGATCTGATCCGTAAAAACGGCGTCGACAAAGAGACGATCTATACCTGTTATGTCCTCACGAACGACCGCAAGCTGATCGGTATCGTATCCGCCCGTTCGCTCCTGCTGGCGCAGCCGGACGTCCTGATCTCCGACATCATGGAGGAGAATGTCATCTCCGTCCAGACAACGACGGACCAGGAGCAGGTCGCGATGATGATCAACAAATACAATTTCCTCGCGCTCCCGGTCGTGGACGCGGAGAACCGCATGGTCGGTATCGTCACGGTCGATGACGCGATCGACGTCCTGCAGGAAGAGACGACAGAGGATATCGAAAAAATGGCCGCCCTGCTTCCTTCAGAGCGACCATATCTGAGAACCGGTATCTTTACGACCTTTAAACAGCGTATTCCGTGGCTGCTGATCCTGATGGTCTCGGCGACCTTCACCGGCATGATCATCACGTCTTTTGAAAACGCTCTCGCGGCGCAGGTCGTGCTGACCGCCTCCATCCCGATGCTGATGGATACCGGCGGTAACTCGGGCAGTCAGGCCTCGGTCACGATCATCCGCGGACTCTCTCTGAACGAGATCGAATTCTCCGATCTGCCCAAGGTCCTCTGGAAGGAGCTGCGCGTCGGCGTTCTCTGCGGCGTAGTCCTGGCCGCGGCCAACTTCCTGCGGCTGACGCTGGTGAACCGCATCGCGCTGCCCTATGCCATCGTCATCTGCGTGACGCTGATCGTCGTCGTGATCCTGGCCAAGCTTGTCGGCTGCTCGCTCCCGATGTTCGCGAAGAAGCTCAAGCTCGACCCGGCCGTCATGGCAAGCCCGTTCATCACGACCATCGTCGACGCGCTGTCCCTGCTGCTGTATTTCCGGATCGCAAGCCTCCTGCTGCATCTGTGATCACCACATCGCGGCGACGCATAAATCCTTAGGCAGCATATCGTTATCCATCAGAGCTTTATAGATCGTCGCGATACAAGGATATCCTTGAGCAAAAGCCTTCGGCGAGGCGCCGGCGCATACAACGCTGTCGCGTCTCGCTGTTTTTGTGCCGTGATGGGAGGAGGCGCTGGCTCCCTTCAGGAAAACGGCAAGTTTGAACATATCCAGTGCTTTTCCCAGATACATTCTGTCCCCGGTCAGCTCACGCAGGCGACTGCGATCATGAACGGGACGCGGACCATCGTATTGTCGGTATAGGGCTGGAGCTGCGCTGCCGGGATGTACCATTAGATCGTACCGTCGGGTTGCACCGCCGGATATTACAAACAAAATCCTCCTTACCGGAGGGACCGGACCAATAGGTTCAGTTCCCCGATAAGGAGGTTTTTTAGTGTTTAGGAATCTTTTGTTTTACGAACGGCAGAAACGGCCCTTACACATCATCTGCGGACCGTTCCCGCCTTATTCTGTCAACTGTTCTGCTCTTTTTCCTTCTTGCGGACAAAGAGTGCGATCGCCGCGCCGATCACGCAGGCAGCCATAAGGCCGGCATAGATCTCCGGATGGCTGTTGTCACCTGTCTTCGGTCCGGACGGCTTAGAGGATTCCTCAGGCTTGGAAGACTCTTCCGGCTTGGAAGATTCTTCCGGTTTAGAAGATTCTTCCGGTTTAGAGGATTCCTCAGGCTTGGAGGACTCTTCCGGTTCAGAGGATTCTTCAGGTTCAGAGGATTCCTCAGGCTTGGAGGACTCCTCCGGCTCCGAAGACTCCTCCGGTTTGGACTCTTCTTCCGGTTCGTGCGTATTGGTTACAACATAACCGTCTGCCGCGTTTCCGCTGACAGTCGTCGTATAGCCGGCGACGGTAACCTCGGCTACCGTGTACTTGATCTCTTCGCCGTCCTTCTTGATGTCAAGTTCGGTAAAGGTATCTTTCCAGCCGTTCTTCTCGGACAGGATCAGCGTAAGACCGGTATCCTCGCCGTCTGCCAAGAGCTTGACGGTGACGCTCTCCGGACGCAGACCGTCCTGATCGTCCTCGTCGTCCCAAACCTTCTCAACCACAACAGTGGTCTTGCCAGGCGTATGAGAGTTGGTTACGGTAAAGCCGTTCTCCGCGTCTCCGGTGATCTCGACCGTGTAAGACGGAATGGTTACTTCCTTCACCGTATAGGTGATCTTCTCGCCGTCCTTATAGACATCCAGCTCGGCAAAAGTATCCTTCCAGCTGTTCTCCTCAGAGAGGACAACGGTCTTTCCGGACTCTTTACCATCTGCAAGGAGCAGGATCGCGACTTCTTCCGGACGTACTCCGTCCTGATCATCCTCGTCGTCCCAAACCTTGCTTACAGAGATCTCCGTCTTCTCGGGTTCATGCGTGTTTGTTACCACATAGCCCTTGACCTCGTCTCCGGTGATGGCAACGGTGTAATCCGCGACTTCGGTCTCTTCAACCGTGTATTCGATAGCCTTGCCGGCCTTGTTGAGATCAAGTTCGGTGAAAGTATCCTTCCAGCTGTTTTCCTCAGAAAGAACGATCGTCTTGCCGGTGTCCTCTCCGTCAGCCAGAAGCTTAACAGTGACGCTCTCCGGACGCTTACCGTCCTGATTGTCCGCGTCATCCCAGACCTTCTCAACGGTAACGGTGGTCTTGCCAGGCGTATGAGAGTTGGTCACGGTGAAACCGTTCTCCGCATCGCCGGTGATCTCCGCCGCGTAGTACGGAACCGTTACTTCTGTTACAGTATATTCGATCTCAACACCATTCGCGTAAACATCCAAATCGGTGAAGGTATCGGTCCATTTGTTCTCCTCGGAGAGGGTAACTTCCTGACCGGTCTTCTCACCGTCCGCAAGGAGCTGGATCGTGACTGCGTCCGGACGTACTCCGTCCTGATCGTCCTGATCGTCCCAAACCTTGCTTACGGTAATCTCTGTCTTCGCGACATCGTGTGTATTCGTGACCTTCAGGTGGGTTGTCGTTTCGCCGACCTTAACCGGGTCACTGATCGTAACCGTATAACCATCGACGGACTCTTCCGTTACGGAGTATTCAATCTCCGTGCCGTGATCCTTGAATTCATCCAGACCTTCAAAGATATGCGTCCAGTCGTTGTCTTCCTCCAGAACTGCGGAGAGACCGGTGTCTTCACCGTCAGCGAGCAGATGAACCGTTACGCTCTCTGTACGCTTGCCGTCCTGATTGTCCGCATCATCCCATACCTTCTCAACGATGATGTTGATCCGGGAAGGAGTATGATTGTTCTTAACCGTATAACCGTCGGTCATCGATCCGCCCATAACAGGCTCATCGTACTCATCGACCTGTGTCTCGGTTACACTGTAGTGGATCCACTGTCCGTCCGCGTCATACTTCGGCAGATTCTCGAACGTGTAGTTCCAGTTGCCTTTTTCATCCGGTTCAACGGTCGCGGTATCCTTCTCCTTATCGTTGGCGTAAAGCGTCAGCTCGATGGAATCCGGACGCAGGCCATCCTGGTCATCCGCGTCGTTCCAAATCTTTTCAACAGGAATCTCCACCACATCTACAGCGTTGGTAAATACAGCTTCCTGCTCTTCCTTCGCGACGATCGTTCCGGATGCGCCTTCAGATGTCGTTGTATAACCGATGCGAGGTGTCTCGCTGACGGTGTAAGTGATGTCAGCCGGCAGATCCTGAGCCGTCTTGCTCTCCCCGTCCTTCAGCTTGAACGTTGCCTTGCCGGCGGTGAATTCCATATCGCCAAAGGTTCCGTTCAGCGTCTTGTCGCTCAGCTCGACGGTGAAAGTGAACTCGTGATCCGCAACCTTGGGACCGGTTACGACCTTCTTAACGGTCAGGTCGCCTGCCGGGCTGTTCACGACAGTCCAGTCCTTGGCAAGCGGGATCTCGGTCTCTTCCGTCACCTGCTTGAAGAAGCGGTAATGTCCGGCCCAGTTCTGATTATCGGTTGCTCCTACATTCTTGTCGCCGTTCAGCAGCATGTACTGTTCCGGATCGGGGATCAGGTCATTGCCCCAGAGTTCAAAAGCGTGAATGGTCGCGGTTTTGCCGTCCGCGTCCGGAGTGATGGACAGTTCATTATTGTAGTTATTATTCTCCGCGCCATTCCAACCGGTCTGATTGGTCAGTGCAAAGTAATAATTTCGATACTCGGACCACCAGCTCCAGTTATTATGTCCGACCAGCGTCAGCGCCTTGCCGTTATTGGAAAGAATCCAATGAACTTCAGGCTCCGCGGGTTCTTCGCCTTCTGCCGGCTCAGGCACCTCAGAAGTAATCTTCTGAGTCGTCCACTGTGAACTGGACAGAATCGATCCGGCCAGAATGGTGTCATACTTATTGCCTTCCGTATCCGTTACTTCCTGCTCACGGATATTCGCTTTGATATATCCGAGGTTGTCACCGGCAGCGCGGTACAGAATATCATCGTAAGTATCGTCGATCCAGTAGTTGGAGGTGATCACATAGATTTCACCGTCTTCCAGCTCGGACGGATCTACCTGTACCCAGTAGTTCTTGGAAACAAGCAGCTTGCCGCCGGCTTCATAGGTGGTGAAGTAATCATCGACGTGCTCTTCACGTACGGAATAGACGATCTCGGTCTGATTGCCGTCATCGTCCGTCTTATACTTCGGCAGGCGGGTGAAAGTCGCGGTCCAGTCGTTTTTCGCGGAAATCTCTTCGGTACGTCCTTCCACGTCCTCGCCGTCAGCCAGAAGCTGTACGGTAACGGTGTCTTCGGAATGGTCTTCTTCGTCGTCCCATTTCTTGGTTACGTGGATCTGCGTATACTCTTCGTCACCTGTAACCTTCCAGAGGTTGGTCATCAGGGACAGATTGGAATAGCAGCCGCCGCGCTCCATGTAGAAGAAGTCCAGCGTGTGCTTGACATTACCGGTCTCAAAGGTCTTGCCGGCCTTCGCGAAGATGTCGTTCAGCGTATTGTAGGTGCCGATGGTCTCCGGTGTCGGTACTTCGCCATTGTAAGGCGCAAGGACTACCGCGTCGTCAACCGTTACTTCACCCGTACTGAAGTTGATGGATCCACCAAGCGGACGGTGCAAGCCGCCGATATCAAGTACCAGCACACCGTCAACGAATACCCATACATCATCGTCGCCGCTGAAGCTGAAGACCAGGTCTTCTCCATCGAGTGTTCCTTCTTCCGGAATGAAGAAATTGCAGCTCATGGTCAGACCGTGCTGGTGATTATAGCCCTCAATGCCCTGATCCGCCAGATCATCGGAAGGAGCAACGTTCTGCTTTGCTTCGTTCCAGTCGTCAAACGGATAATACCCGACATTGACCTTTTCGGAAGTCGCTTCGTTCTCGGGGTTGGTCATATTGACAACATAAGTTCCGTCATAGACCTTGTAATCCCCTTCATCGCCCTGTTCAGGATTGTAATAAGCGTAATTCTGATCGCTGTTGTAATAATAGTTGCCCTGCTTATCCAGCTGGAAGAAATGATTGACGTTCTTATAGACGGTCTTCTGTCCTTCCACTGTTTCCGGAGCGAAAAGCAGTCCCAGATCCTGCTGGCCGAACTCGGTCATCACAGGATATCCGTTCTCGCCGAGCAGCGGCTGTACGATACCCTGACGGGCAATCGGAGCTCCGGTATACATGTTGCTGTTGCCTTCCAGAACTTCAGGGCCGCCGTGGCCGTAGAACTTAAGGTTGGAAACATCGTTGATGCCGCCCAGGGACCACTGTCCGCCCTGGTTTGCCCAACGGTCGCCATACTGCCACCAGTCGGAAGCGATATGGTAATCGAACAGGTTCAGATGGATGCCCTTCGCGACATTGTCTTCGGTCTCGACGGT
>CACZPA010000021.1 GCA_902782895.1 uncultured Eubacteriales bacterium | reverse complement strand
GTACCGTCCGCCACATAGATAATCCCGCAGCGCGTGAAGCCGTATTTATCCAGCAAATGCTGCATGATCCGATTGTCATGATGCGTGTCGATCCGCAGATTGGGGACCCTGCCCGCAGCATAGGCAAGGGCCGCTTCGAGAACACCTTTTGCGGATCCGTCTCCGGCAATCCGGTGAATTGTCCCGTACGGCGCATCGTTCAACCATTGTCCGTCCTCGATAACACGGTATGTCGGGTCCTCGCCGAGAATCAGCACAAAAACGCCACGGACCTTTTCCTGTCCGTCTTCCAGGCTGACAACCACATAAGACCGGCCGACGCGGATATCCTCTTCTATCAGGGTTCTGGGCGGATGCTCTGTCCCCCACTGATCTGGATTCCCGCTTTGCCGCATGATCTCTCTGGCGGCAGCATAAATCTCAAGAATTCTCTCAAAATCCTCTGCTGCCGCCGGTCTGACGTGTAATGTATTCACAAGCGGACTTGGTTCAGATGGAGTCCTGGCTGTCGATTCTCGCCTGCACCGCGTTGCGCAGCTTGAACAGGACAAACGCCGTATAGATCGCGAGCACCAGCAGCGCGACGCCGATCAGTATGGTCAATACACCCATGATATTGGACTGCGTTCCGGCCATGATCAGTCCGAATACCACAAACACGATGCCTAATACGAGATTGAGCATTTTCAGCATGTAAATAGTCTGCTCCCGTGCCGGATCATAATCGTGAGCGACCATCTCGAGCGAACCGAAGAGAATAAACATCAGGACTGTGGACAGGACGCCGAAGACTGTATTGATGATCCCGAGATTCATCTCCGGAGACGTGAATCCGAGAATCCAGGTAACGCCCGTATAAACCGCCATGATCAGGAAGCCCCATTTCAGGAAGCTCTTGTCGCTCGTATAGGTTCCCAGCTTGTCATAGGCCAGGAAAAATAGGATCCATCCGACAAAATCCGGGATGATATTGATGCTTGTCCCGTTGAAGTTCAGATTGATGTTGATCAAGGTGAACAGAAAACCGTACGCGACATAAGTCAGGCCTTTTTTGATATCCATAACACTGCCTCCTCTATAATTATCCAAAGAAATACGGCATAGCCTTTTTCAGCGAATCGTCCCAGAATTTCCACTCATGGATGCCGGGCCATTTCCAGTAATCATGTGCGTAGCCCTTCTCATCCAGATACGCGGAGAAACGCTCGTTCAGCGGGAAAAGCTGATCCTCTGTCCCGCAGGTCATCAGGAGTCTGGGTCTGGGACCGCCCTCTGGCAGCTTGTCCACGAGCTTGTACAGATCCTCCGATTCTGACGGAGCCGGCTCCATGCCGAAAATACCTTGCAGCTCGCGGTATTTCATCGTGCCCCGCTCGGTTGCTCCGATCCGGAAGCGCAGATCCGGCATCGCGGAAAAGGCCGCGCACCCGGCGAACCGTTCCGGATAGGTCAAAGCGCACTTCAGCGCTCCGTATCCGCCCATCGAGAGCCCCATCACATAGGTCTTTGCCGGATCGTCCGGAATCCTGAACATCCGCTGGCAGATCTCGGGCAATTCCTGCGTTATATAGGTAAAATACTGGCTTCCGTAGCGCATATCCGTATAAAAGCTGCGGTCCGCGTTCGGCATGACGGCGGCAAGATGATACTCCTCACACAGCCGCTCGAGGCAGGTATACCGCATCCAGGAGTGTGGATTCTGGCCGCGTCCGTGCAGGAAATACACAACGCCGCGCACTTCAACGCCCGCCCGGTCCTGCGGGAGGATCACAACCACCTGCGTGTCCCGGATCAATGTCTCTGAATAGAGCTCGCACTGCAATAAAGCCATTTTTCTGTTCCTTTCGTATAATGAATTCGCTGCTCAACGCCGGCGCAGTCTTATCGCTGGCACTGTCTTGCCGGCAAATTGTGTCACAGCACTGGATTCTGCCTTACCGCTGGCACTCGCCCGGATTCTCCGGGACCCCGCCGTCCTGAAGGATCTGTACGGCGGTAGCCGGTCCCAGATTCTTCCAATCCTTCACGACCCAGACAACCTTTTTATCCGGTGTCACTTCCACAAGCTGTGGGGACTTCCCGCCCTCACCGCGTGCGCAGAGGATCGTATTGCCGTTATCCAGGCGGACACAGCTCTGTGTTCCGAGAAGCGCGTACTCGCCGAGATCCTCCTGTGTCAGCCTCCAGGCAACCGATTTGTCTGGTCTGTACTCGATAACACTTTGATCGGCCTCTTCAGAAACCAGCGTATTACCGTTCTTCAGGCGAATCGCGGCCCAGGGCCGTTTCACCGGGACGGACCAGATCTCCCGCAGGTCGGAATCAAACTCTACGACTCGACCTCCGGAGAGATAGCATACCAGATATGTGCCTTCCGCCGTGGCGCGGAAACGCCTGCCTTGACCGTGTGTGCCGCCGAGGCCCCAGTAAGGCAAGATGCGGTCCGATTCGGTCTGACCGGTTTTCTTGTTATAAATAACGAGATGCGGACGGTATTCCTCGTTCAGAATATACGCTATTCTGTCCCCGTCAAGCGGCTGGATCGCGTGCATCTCGGTATTCTCCGGGCATTTATAGTACCAGACAAGCTGTTTGTCCGGCGTGATCTCTGCCGCCCAGTACATACGGGAAAACAGGATATTGCCGTTTGTCAGCATCCAGATATCATCGAGCTCCCAGCCTGCTCCGGTATCGTATGTCCAGGCGACCTCCCCGTCTTTCACCAGGAAGATCCGGTTGCAGCCTTCACCAATATAGAGCATATCATGGCGGGCCAGTCCGCCGCCCGGAAGACTCGGATCACAGCCCTCTCCCCGCGGGATAAAAGGCGGATCGATCGTCTCTTCATGCGGCCCCCACTGCGGAACCGCGGGATCCAGATACTTCTTTACCGCTTCTTCCAGCACATAACTCATAGTCTTACCCCTTTTGATGTTTCAGTTATCTTCCAGCTGTGCGTAGACAGCGTTGATAAAACGGTCTCTCTCGGAATCGTCGCCGAGGCTCTGGGTATTGAAGACGATGACCATGTCCTCCTTCGGATCGACACAGAACCACGAAGATCCCTTGCCGAACCATCCCCATTCCCCGACCGATGTCAGATGCTTGGCGCGTCCCGGATTGATACAGGTCCGGACGCCAAGCCCGTAACCGTAACCCTGCAGCAGAGCCATATTGTCTTCCATCATCGCGTTCTGCGCGGGTGTCAGATGATTCGCGCGCATAAAGTCCACCGTACGGCTGCCGAGAATTCTCTCTTTACCGTATGTGCCTCTCTGCAGCAACATCTGGCCAAAGACCGCATAATCCCGCGTTGTGGAAACGATTCCGTCGCCGCCTTCTTTGTATACCGGAAGCTTAAGCTGCCGCGCGTCCTTAAAGGTCTCGCCGGAAATCCACTTGCCCTTCTCAACACGTGTATACAGATGCGCGAAACGGTCCTGCTTCTCCACCGGCACATAATAATCCGTGTCTTTCATGCCCAGCGGATCCAGAATATGCTCCTTCACATAATCGCGCAGATCCTGTCCCGAAAGGATCTCGACCAGCGCGCCGATCACGTCCATGCTGAGTCCGTACTGATAACCGTCGCCGGGATTGAATTCCAGCGGATTCGTACCGATCATATTGGCTGCTTCGATCGTCGTAACCGGATGATCCGTCTCCGGAGAGTGATCGATGATCTCATAGATTTCATGCATCATATCCGCGGAAAGTGTCCTGCCGGGATGATCATACGGAATGCCGGACGTCATCGTGAACAGATTGCGGATCGTATTGGGGCGGGTAACCGGCTTATAGACAACATGACCGGTCTTTTCGTTATAGGTAATGAATTTCTGATTTATAAAACCGGGCAGGTATTCCTGTACAGGATCCGTCATTTTGAATCTACCCTGTTCAAACAGCTGCATCATGGCCGTCGCGGTAATGACCTTGGTCATCGAGTATAATCTGTAGATCGTATCGTCCTGTACGGGCTTCTTCTGCTCCAGATCCGCAAGTCCTGTATAACCGCGGTAGATTTCCTCACCATGCCGGAGTACGATCGCGCTCGCCATCGGCAGCGCGCCGTCATCCACCATTCTCTGCAGTATTCCATCCAGTAATGCCGTGTTCATCTGTGACCCCTCTCTCTATTTATATCGATTACGGTAAGTATACACGATTCGGGCCGTTCCGTCAATTCTGCGCCGAAAAAAGCTTTTCAACCGGACTATAATATGGTATTGTATATACAGAAACACAGAAATACAATTTAACACATAAAGAGGGGGTTAATGCATGAGTTTTATCACCGTAAGCGGCCGTCCCCGCGCCAAAGCACAGAGTACCGCTCGATAAGGAATAAAGCCTTGCTTGGTAAACTCGGACACACATAAAAACCGGTGGAAATCATAAGCTGCTCTCACGCAGCCCATGATATCCGCCGGTTATTTGTCTGCCGTGGATCTGTTACAGTTGTTTATCTATCGTAGATCCGTTACGGTTATTCTACGCCGTTGATGGCCTTGGTCGCCTCGATCATCGAGCTCAGCAGTCCATCGAGATCCAGCCCGTTCAGCTCCGCACCTTTCGCGATATTCGCGCGATCGCAGCCCGCTGCGAAACCGGGCGATTTGTATTTCTTCCGAAGGGACTTCAGATTGAGGTCCGCCGCGGAATGGGACGGATACATGCGGATGACCGCGCCGATCAGGCCGGAGAGCTCATCACATGCCCAGAGCACGCATTCCATCTTATGCTGCGGCTTCGGGAGATCCGGATTGTGATCCGAATTGTGCGTCTGGATCGCGTGCGCCACCATCGGATTCACACCGGCCTCGGCCAGCAGCTCCGCGGTTTTGACCGTATGCTGCACCTCGTCCTGCCACTTTTCCCAGTCCAGATCATGCAGAATTCCAGTGATCTGCCAGAAATCCGCGTTCTCGGGATCATACTTCTCCGCGTAATAGCGCATCAGCTTGCCGACGTTCTCCGCATGTTCATGATGAAAAGGCTCGTCGTTGTATTGTTTCAGCAGCTCCATCGCGCCGTCCACGGTAATTCCCGCATCGAGCTTTACACCCTCCGGAATTGTAATTGCATATACATCCATTGTCTTATCTCCTCTCAAACGACCGTCATACGGCCGTTTTTTTAACTTTGATCGTTGCCGCGTATGCGCTGTTGCAGAGCCCCAGCACAGCGGAAAGAATGAAAAGCGTCTCCACACCGACCGTCTGCCAGATCCAGCCGCCGAAAAGCGCAATCAGAATCGTAATCAGATGATTTACCGAAACACCGGTTGAAATCGTTGCCCGCATTTCATCTGCGTTATCGGAAATATCCTGTACGTACACATTGGATGCCATGGACGCCAGCGAAATGATCGAATCCAGCACATAGTTGACGCAGCAGATTATAAAAGCCACGTTTCTGGGGAACAAATGATGTGAGAATCCGTAGAAAAAGCATACTATCACAAGGATCAGTGTATCCGCGATCATAACCGGCTTATAGCCTGCCTTGTCGATGATTTTGCCGACAACAGGCGCAAGGAAATACGAGCAGACTGCCGTAACCGCGAACAGAATGCTGATGATCATCGCGTCCGCCCCGTAAAACAGAATCAGCACATATGGTCCGAATGTGAAAAACACCTGCTTGCGCGCGCCGTAGAAGACTTCCAGCATGTAGTACTTCGTGAACTTTTTGCGGAAATAGAAGCGCCGCTTGGTATCATCCGTCTTGCTCTCGCCCTTGATCCGCATCGCGAAGAAAGCCGCGACGGCCAGGATCGCCGCGGATACCGCGAAGAATGGCCTAAACGGACTATACGCGGAGAAGGCCGCGAATACGCCGATCACGATCAGGTATCCTGCGAGCGTACCGATCTGATTCACGGAATTCTGCTGTCCGAGCGCCGCGCCGCCCTTTCCCGGCTTCGCGTAATTGAGGGACAGCGTATTCTTCATACCGAGCTGCACATGCTCACCCAGCGAATGAATGCAGATCGCGAGCGTCACGAGGAGCTTCGTTGGCGGCACTACGGAAAGCATTGCCATGCCGATCAGCATGATCACAGCGCCGATCTTGTAGATTTTCTCCGCGGAGAAGGTATAGAAAACCGCCAGAATAAAGACCAGCAGCAAACCCGGCAGCTCTCTGAAAAACTCCGCGACACCCCGGTCGAATTCGCCCATCGAGACGATCTCCGCCAGATAGTTGTCGATCATACCCTTATAGATGCCATAGCTCAGCCCTGAAATCACCAGCGTCAGGAAGAAGAGCTTATAGCTCGAATCTTCCCGGAAGATCTCTTTCAGCTGCTTTGTCATAATAAATGTATACCCCCATTGTTATGTATGTATCGCTATATATTTCTCGCTATATATCTGTCCCTATATGTCTGCCACGCTGTCGTCAGCCTTCCAGCATCTCGCGTGTAACCGCGACATATTTGCGGATGCCTTCCCAGCTCTGGCCGGAGGCCTCCTCGATGCTGTACAATCCGCTGTAGCCCCGCTCCCGCAGCAGCTTCAGTGACTCACGAACCGGCGCATTACCGTCCCCGATCCCTACAAATGTGATCGGCTCCTTGCTGATCGCGTCATTGATGTGAACGGACGCGATCTCCGGGAAACAGCTCCGGAGGAATGACGTGCCTCTGTCGAGTAGCCAAGCGTTCGCCGTATCATAGTTCAGTCGCACCCGGCTGCCGCGCATCCGCTCCAGCATCGCGTCAAGCCTGTCTTCCGCGTAATTGAAATCCTCCCGCTCCCAGGCCATCGGCTTGGAATGGTTCTCCCACAGCAGCGTGATGCCCCATTTGTCCGCGTAGTCCGCGCAGACTTCAAAGGCGTGGCAGACCTGATCGAGCTGGCTCTTCAGATCCTCTCCGGGGTAGACCTGTCCCGCTGTCAGCCGGACGTATTTAGCTCCGAGATCCGCCGCGATGGAAATGTCCGAAAGCGCGCGGATCAGCTCTTTCTCATAGGTCACAGGATCCGGAGCTGTAAAGTCCGGATAGGTCGTAACCGTAGCAAGCGGGATACCGCCGCTCTCCGCGTCCCTGCGGAAAGCCTTAAGTCCCTGCGGTGTCCTGTCCCGAACGAACAGAATGCTGATATCAAAAGCATCCAGTCCGACAGAAGCCGCAAAGCGCGACCATTCCCCGACCGTCGTCCTTCCTGCAAAAAAGTCCGGGAAAAGCGATACAGGCAGACAGCTCAGCATGGCAGATCCTCCAATCCGTGACTGTATATTTCTGAAAAAACATACATTGATTATACCATCTTCCGCCGGTTCCTTCAATCCCTGATGTTCAGTGGAATCGCTCCATTTCCCGGTTGAGTCATCAAGAACTCCTTCTTCTTCGTTTTTTGATGAACATTCAAGACAAAAAAGTCATCACAAAACCCCATAGAAGGATTTTTTGATGACTCGATGAAAATCTGTTCCTTATTCTCCATAATCCGCCGTCGCGCGCACATACTTATGGATCGTTATCGGTTTGCCATAGGTTTCGACATACCATGTGACCGTGAAATGGATATACTGTCCCGATGTTTCCGTAACGCCTGCGGGCTTGCTGATCATCAGGTCGGCAATCGTGACCGGCGTCTCGTTTCCTTCGGTGTCATAGCTTACGGCACTCTGGGAAGTGATTGTTGACAGGCTCTGAATATCCAACGGCTCCCGGTTCAGCTCACCTGTAATGACAAAGGTACCCGGCCGGATATCTTCCGCGGGATAATCCGGATCATATACGATATTGAGTTCGTCGGAAGCCGGTATCATGAGGTCAAGCACGAACGTGCCTGCGGCTTCCCATTCTTCGGCCTCGGGAATATATTTGAGCGACCATATATGGTCCCTTTCATCCGCTGAAACGGTCGAGACCACCTTGGTCTGCTCGCCGTCAGCCGTGTCATAAGTCATGACGACATCCATCCGCACTTCCATCGGGAACGCAAAAGCGGCATTATACTCTGCCGAATGTCTCTCATAGATGAAATCTGTCGTAAACTCTTCTATTTCATAGACCCCGGTCAAAGCTTCTTCCGTGATGTCCCTTGTCTGATCCAGTGAATCCGTCAGCGTATCGTAGAACTGAAGCTCGACATGCGTCACATTGTCCATATTGCTGAATTCAACGGATCCAAACTGCTCGGAATAAAACGCGATCAGGTAGACATCCGCTTCCGGCTCGACATAGATTGCCGGCACGGTCGAAGATTCTGCGTTTGCTGATGATTCCGTACTTGCTGATGATCCCGTGCCTGCAGAGGTCTCTGCGCCTGCTGATTCTTCCAAAGCGGACTCCTGTCCGGATATTGCAGAGCCTTCGGTAGACTCTTCCTGCGTCGATCCCTCTCTCTCGGATTCTTCCCGTTTGGATTCCTCGGCAGCGGACTCCTGCGCCGGCGCTTCTGCCTCCTGCCGTGAAATCTCTGCTGCAGCGTTCGCGTCCTCCGGCCCCGTGAAAGGATTCGAGGCTCCGAGCACGAGCGTTATCGCCACCATAATCGCAGCCAGCTTGGCCGCGCCGTGTTTTTTCTTTCCAGACGCTTCATAGACATACTCGCCCGGACCTGTGATCTCCGGGGCAGGCTGATCGAATTCCACAGCTTCTCCAGGGCCGATATTCTCGGCCGCCTCGGCAGGTATCCCGTCCGGCGGAGTGTATTCATATTCACCGGGCACGAATCCGAATTCGCGCCGGTCTTTCTGCGTATACATCCTGTTCACACCGGATTATTTCTGGTGGACATCCACCTGCGGGAACGGTACCTCCACACCGGCCTTGCGGAACTCAAGGAAAAGCTCGCGGTTCAGCACACGCGCAGCGCTGAAGATATCTTTGTCCTCTACTTCCGCGACGAATTTCAGGTTGACGGAGGAATCCGCCAGCGCGTCGACTCCGAGGTAGACCGGCTCCGCGAGCAGAACGTCGCTATGACGCTCCAGAATCCCCTTCATCATATCCGGGATCCTGGCCTCGAGAGCTTCCAGATCCGTTTCATAGGGGATGCCAATCGTGGAGACCGCGCGAGAAGTATGATCGGAGCGATTCAGCAGATTGGTCATCATGGAATTGTTGATGATCTTGACATTGCCGCCCGCGTCCTCCAGACTGGTGGTCCGAATACCGATATTCGTTACTTTGCCGCGGAATCCGCCGACTTCAATATAATCGCCTACATTATACTGATTCTCAAAAAGCATGAAAACACCGGTCACCATATCCGCGATCAGACTCTCCGCGCCGAAACCGATAATCAGAGCGATGATTCCGACACCGGCAACGATCGTACCGACATTCGCGCCAAGGATCGTCAGGCCCCAGCAGATAATGATGATCGCCGAAATATATTTCAGGATGCTTCCAAAGATCGACAGAAGTGTCTTGGCACGCGAATTCTTGGGCTTGATCAGGTTGATCACCCAAAGGATCAGATTCTCCAGCGCCAGAACGAGCAGGACCATCATGACAACCTGAATGATGGAGATCAGGTTGATGTGGATCCCCTTCAGCATGTCTCCGACGGACTTAAAAAGCCCCGTCCCCAGGCTGATTCCCGCTATCGCAAGCAATGCGACGATGTACACGATGAGTTTCACAACTGATTTCGGATTCTTCTCCATGATGCCAACCTCGCCTTTCTTTTTTATTCCGTTTATGCGGAGCCGGACGCGATTCAGCCCGACGAATAAGAAAACCTAACATACATATCGATTCTCTTAATGTAAATGTAAACCCGCTAAAATATAA
Organism: uncultured Eubacteriales bacterium; assembly: GCA_902782895.1. GTDB lineage: Bacteria > Bacillota > Clostridia > Lachnospirales > Bianqueaceae > RUG12817. Next base: position 4,429 of record CACZPA010000021.1, on the reverse strand, counting down.
ACAAATGATAGCAGATAATACTATAATTGTCAACGATTCTCTGCTATCATTTTGCGTTTTCTCATTCTTTTGTTTGGCCCAATATACAAGAAATCATTTGCTTCATCGGAGCGGTTTTATAGCACTCCGGTCAGATTTCCTTTCTCGTCAAAATCCAGCTCTGCCGGCCCGTCGACTGCCGGTATATCCTGCGGATCGATATGCGACCCGTCAAATGCCTGCCTCGCGTGGAACATCCGCGGGATCGGTACATCCCGCAGAAGTTCCGAAACCTTCCCGTTCTGACTGATTCTCATCGCCGGCTTATCCAGGGCTGCCGCTGATCAGAACTCGATCGTCTCCGGCGCTTCCGTAAAGGAGCTGAAGGTAGCGCATCCGCACTTGAAATACAGCATCTGCATATTGCCGTCGTCCGGGTCGTACATACCTTTCAGTCCGGGAGCTTTATCCAGCATGGCGACCTTCACATCACGGTTCTCGTCGTTCTCGAGGATACCCGCGATTCTGAGCCATTTTCCGTCCTTGAAAGCGCAGACCTCTACTTTGGGATTCGCGGCGATCTGTCTGGAAACCGGTTTGATCTTGCCTGTCTGAATATAAAGCCTGCCGTCATAAAGCAGCGCTGTTCCAAACGGTCTGACTCTGGGCTGATCGCCCTCCACTGTCGCCAGATAATACGTTCCCGCTTCATCTAAAAACTGATATACCTTCTCAATCCCTGCCATGTCTGTTCTCCTTTCTGTAATGTCCTATATCCGCATGATATCATATCCGGTTGCACAAATCAATCTTTCGTGTTATAATACCTGCGTTCATCGGAGGGTGGATGGTTCACAGGAAATCATCAACCGGATAAGATGTCAGGTGAGATACCTGGTTCTTATCCGGTTGTTTTTTACGAGGAGGAGTTGTCATGCGGCAGGAAAACGATTTTACGAACGGCAGGATTCTGATACCGCTTCTGCGGTTCATGCTGCCCGTATTCTTTGCCATGCTTTTGCAGTCCATGTACGGAGCGGTCGATCTGATGATCGTGGGCAAATTTGCCGAGCCGCTGGATGTCTCCGCGGTATCGACCGGTTCTCAGATCATGATGACGCTGACGAATCTCGTCACCAGCTTTGCGATGGGCACGACGATTCTGCTGAGCCGACGGATCGGTGAAGGCAACGCGTCACAGGCGGGACAGGTAATCGGAAGCAGCATCTGCCTGTTCGCCGCGATCGCCGCGGCTTTTACCGTACTGATTCCGCTTGGCGCTCCGGCCCTGAGCCGGATCATGCACGCTCCTGCGGAAGCTTTTGCGGAAACGGTACAGTACATCCGGATCTGCGGTCTGGGATCGGTTTTTATCATCTCTTATAATCTGATCGGCAGTATTTTCCGCGGGATCGGAGATTCCCGGACACCTCTCCTCACCGTATTCATCGCCTGCATCTGCAATATCGCGGGAGATCTGCTGCTGGTAGCCGTTTTCCATATGGGGACGGCAGGAGCTGCCATCGCGACTGTCGCGGCTCAGGCCATCAGTGTAGGGATCTCCCTCCTGCTGATGCGGCGGCGGGAACTGCCTTTCCAGGTGCATAGAGCCACTTTGCGCTTTGACGGGAAAATCATCCGCCACGTGACGAAGCTTGGCCTGCCGATCGCCCTGCAGGATCTGCTGGTTGGTATATCTTTCCTGGTGCTTCTGGCGATCGTAAACAGTCTGGGGCTGATCGCCTCGGCGGGCGTCGGTGTCGCGGAAAAAGTCTGCGGCTTTATCATGCTGATTCCTTCGGCATTCATGCAGGCCATGGCAGCCTTTGTCGCGCAGAATATGGGTGCCGGCAAATACGACCGTGCCCGGAAAGCGCTGCTGTATGCCATCGGTGTCTCCACTGTGCTTGCGATCGTCATGTTCGCGGTAACTTTCTTCCACGGCGACCTCCTCGCGGGAATCTTCGCGAATGATAAGCAGGTCATTACAGCTGCCGCGGATTATCTGAAGGCCTATGCCATCGACTGCCTGCTGACCTGCTTCCTGTTCTGCTTCATCGGATTCTTCAACGGACTCGGCATGACCCGTTTTGTTATGATCCAGGGCATTATCGGCGCGTTCTGCGTGCGGATTCCGGTCGCGTTTCTGATGAGCCGCGAAGTACCGGTCTCCATGTTCCATATGGGTCTTGCCACGCCCTGCGCTACCGTCCTTCAGGTCGTAATGTGCATCGTCTGCTTTATAATCGCGAGCCGGAAATACGCCGTTACATCCAAAAAGGACTGACATACAGGCCGCTTTAGACCTAACGTGTCTCTTTCGCTTGACAGCGGGATCTTCCGGACTTAAAATGAAAGCACAGAACTCACAACAACAGAAAGAAGGATCATCATGGCAATTCTTCGTATATTAGGCTCTTGCTCCGGCACGGAACCGATGCCGGGAAGGCAGCATACCTCCTTTGTATTGATCTCCGGCGGCCGGAATTATTTCTTTGATGCCGGCGAGGCTTGTGACCGGGCAGCCTATCTGTCCGGGGTCGAGCTGACACAGACCCGCGCGATTTTCATCTCTCATACGCATTATGACCATATCGGCGGCCTGATGGGCCTCCTTTGGACGATCCGCAAAGTCTCCGGCCGCTATCGCAGACCGATCGCGGACGGGAAAATCGGCCTCTATATCCCGGATATCGAGGTCTGGCGTTCCTTGCATGACTGTCTGCAGTATACGGAAGGCAGCTATGATTATGACAATATCGTAGAGCAGCATACGCCAGCATTTGGAACATTCTATGACGACGGCACGGTAAAAGTGACGGGCTTCCCGTCCTTCCATCTGCCGGATGGCGAGGACGGCCATTGCCGGAGCTATTCCTACCGGATCGAGTGCGAAGGGAAAACCATCGTCTTCTCCGGTGATGTCGCGGTCGGTCTTGCTCCGCTGAAGCCGGTCCTTGAGGGTGGCTGTGATCTCCTGCTCTGCGAGACGGGTCATCATCCGGTCAAAGCCGTCTGTGATCTTGCCAAAGATTATGCAAAGGAGCTTGTCTTTCTCCATCACGGACGCGAGATTCTCGAGAATCACGACACCGTCGCGCCGGCTCTCGCGGAATGTCCGATCCCAGCCTCCATCAGCGATGACGGTATGACCATCGAATGGTAAAACCGGCCGGCAGAATAAGCCCTGAACACCAAACACAAAAAGGCGCTGTGAACCTTGATTCACAGCGTCTCTTTATTTGGCGCATAGTCTGTCAGGACGGATTTTACGGAAGCGTAATCTCTTTCGTCTTGGTACCGGCCTTTTCGTTCGCGGCCGTCAGCTTCAGAACATCACCGGCCTTGCCCTGTACGATCCAGGAAAGCTTCTTCTTGGCAGGCGCGCTTGCGGATGTCGTAATGTTTCCGTAGAAGAAAACGCCTGTCGCGGTCCGGGAGTAACCGGAGAGCGATTCGATCTTCTCTTCCGCCTTGCCGGACAGGAGCTTTGCTCCCTCCAGGCAGACCTTGACGGGCTTAACGACCTTCAGCTTGAAAGCTTCGTCCGTCAGGTTGGTCGGCAGATAGCCGCGGTTGCCGACAAGTGCGGTAACCTTGTAGACGCCGTCTTCTACCTTCTCCGCGGAGAAGTCTTCGATCGCGAGCTTAGGCATCGCGAGCGCGAAGCGGATATTGAACCGGGTATCGTTCTCGCACTCTGTCAGCAGGAACTTCGGAGGTGGGTTCTGATGTGTGAACTTATAGTGGAAACCGCCGATCTCGACTTTGCCGAAGACAGGATGCTCATACTCTGTCCAATCCATGTAGTACTCCGGCGCGTTCTCTTTTACCCACTTGATGCAGGCGTTGAAGCGCTGAATGCTCTTCTTGGGATCGCCGAAGCGCTCCTGGCCCCAATCCATCGGAACCCCGGCCTTGGTCGCGATATCCCAGAATTCTACGGTGTATGCGGGAATGCCCTGTGACTGATACATCCAGTCGTCCAGCGCGCCGCTGTCGAACTGCTCCTGATCCGTCATGAAGGAATCAAAGATATTCATCGGCAGATAGCCGAGCTCTTCCTGTCCCATCGCCGCGATCGCCTTGAAAGCGTCGATATCGGCTGCGGGAGCGGTCTTGGCTGCTCTCGTTCCGGGCGGGTACAGCAGGATTCCGCCGGAGGTATGGCCGATTGCCGCGCCGCCGATATTCGGATGCGCCAGTACGAAATCAACGATCGCCTTGGTCTCCGGATTGGAGAGCGGGTACTTGCCGGCGCCGGGCTGTCTGGAATCCGGGAACCATCCGAGCGGGAAGTTCCGGTTGAAGTCCAGGCCCCACGGGGTCTTCTTCTGCTTCAGATTCTCGCTGCCGTCATAATCCTCCAGAACGCCTTCCGGATAGATGTCGTAGAAAACGCCTTCCGCGTCTCCGGGATCTCTCAGCGTCATCGTGGACGGATCCTTGG